>DATCXH010000425.1:0-6294 GCA_036565925.1 Vicinamibacterales bacterium | reverse complement strand
CCGCCGCTTCGGCTTGAAACGGATGAAAGTACAGGTTCGACGTGTGCAACAGCGTCGACGCCTGATCGGCGATGACCCTAGCGAGGCCTGGATGCGCGTGGCCAAGCGATGCGACGCCGATGCCTGAGACAAAGTCCAGGTACTCGCGTCCATCGACGTCATACAGACGTGGACCCTGGCCGCGCACGAACGCCACCGGCTGACGACGGTAGGTTTGAAGCACGTGCCGGGATTCGCGTTGCTGAATATCGTCGAACGTCAGTTTCATCGCACCACCTGCGTACAGCCAGCAAGCGACGCACGCGCGTCGGCCAGCGTATCGAGCTTGACGGTACGGCCGCCGGCGATCACCACGTCACCGACGCCCTGCTGCAGCGCCGCTCGGCACGCTTGCAGTTTGGCAACCATTCCCTTGTTTGCGGTGCCGGCCTTCACCAGTTGCGCCGCCTCGCGTCGTGTGAGCTTCGCAATCGTGTGCCCCTCGGTGTCGAGCACGCCGGACGTTCCGCCGGCAATCACCAGCCGCGTCGCCCCGATCGCCCCGGCCAGATGAGAGGCCAGCGTATCGGCGTTGACATTGAGCAACTGACCGTCTCTCGTAGCGCCGATGCACGCGATGACCGGTGTGTATCCGCGTGACAGCAGGTCAGTCAGCAACTGCGGCGTCCCATTGCGGACCGGCGCGCCAACCAGTCCGAGGTCCACAGATGGGCCTGCCACACTGACAATGGGTGCGGCGCGCTTCACCGTTGCGACCGTCGCGTCGGCGCCAGTCAATCCGACAGGCTTACCGCCGGCCCGTCGTACCGCCGCCACCAATCGCGTGTTGATCGCCCCGGCGAGAACTGAGACGACCACGTCGAGCGTGGGCGCATCGGTCACGCGAAGGCCATCGACCTGCTGCTTGGCGATGCCGGCCGTGGCAAGCGCCGCATCGATCTCCTTCCCGCCACCGTGGACCACGACGAGCGCAGCGCGAGATGCGAGACGCGTGATCGCCTTGGCCACACGTTCGACGTCGTGCGGTTGTTCGAGAAGCTCACCACCGAGCTTCAGAACGAGGCCCTTCTTCCCAAGGAACCTGTTCGCTCGTCTCTTCACAGCAGGCCCGTCCGTTCGTCCAGGCCGAGCAGCACATTGAGGTTCTGCACCGCGGAGCCTGCCGCGCCCTTGACGAGATTGTCGATGACCGCGACCAGCACGATGCGACCGCCGTCGGCATCTACCTTCCAGCCGATGTCGCAGAAATTCGTATGCACGACGTGCTTGATCTCCGGCAACATGCCACCTGTCAGGCGGACGAACGGCGCGTCCTTGTACGCCGTGGTCATGACCTCGGTGACCTGTAGATCGGTCGTGCCTGCCTTCAGCGATCCGTAAATCGTTTCGAGGATCCCGCGATCGAGCGGTACCAAATGAGGCACAAACGTGACCGGACGACCGAGTGATTGCTCGATCTCTGCGGTGTGCCGATGAGAGAAGACCGAATACGCCGCGACACTGCCATGATTCTCCGAGAAGTGCGTGCGGTCCGACGGCGTCTTTCCGGCTCCCGAGATGCCGGACTTGGCGTCCACGAACACTGGCCCATCGAGCAGCCCTGCGGCCGCGAGTGGCTCGAGCGCGAGGAGCGCCGCCGTGGGATAGCAGCCCGGGTTCGAGACGAGCCGCGCCTGCCGAATGGCCCCCTGGTTGCCCTCGGTCATCCCGTAGACGGTGCCTTCGGGGAGAGCCGCGGTGGCGGGATACCAGCGCTGTCGATCGGCCTGAGCCCTGATTCGGAAGGCGCCGGACAGATCGATGACCTTCACTCCGCGCTCGAGCAGCTGCGGCGCCAGTTCGGCAGATGCCGCTTCGGGCAACGCCAGGAACACGACGTCCGCATCGCGCACCAGACGGTCCACATCGAGCGGTACGACCTCGCCGTCCCAGATGCGCGCCAGCGCTGGCATCGGTCGCGGCGCGCTGGTCGCGGCCGACGACATGGCGGTCGTCAACGTGACCGCCGGATGGCGGGCAAGGATGCGCACCAATTCCTGACCGGCGAACCCGGTGGCGCCGGCGATGGCGACGCGGGTGAGCCTGGCCGGCTGGCCGGCGGAGCGGTCTGACGCGAGAGGGGCTGCTATGGCCATTCTTGAATCCAGCGTAGCAAAAGAATATTTATACATTCCTATGTATAACCAGTCAAGCTTTCGTGTATGCTGATCGGACGGGCTCTTCGTGACACGTCGGGCCTGAGGGGTTGAGCAGCGATGAAAGCGCGGCGTCAGGCCGTCATCCTCGACGTCATTCGGGAGCAGCAGGTGCGCAGTCAGGAGCAGCTACGCCGCCAGATGCGCGGCGCCGGCTTCGACGTGACGCAGGCAACGCTGTCGCGCGACATCCGCGAGCTCGGCCTGGTGAAGGGCGGACCGAACGGCGCCTATCACGCGCCGCTCAGTGCCGAGAGCAATGGCGGCCAGACGCCGACCGCAGTGTTTCAGCGCGCGCTGGGTTCACAGTTGCGTCGCATCGATCGCGTGCAGCAGTTGGTGCTGCTGCGCACGGGACTCGGACACGCGCAGTCGCTCTGCGCGTTGCTCGATGGGGCGGGTCTTCCCGATGTCGTCGGGACGCTCGCTGGTGAGGACACGATTCTGATCATCACGCCGGATACCCGGCGTGCGCGTACGCTCGTGAAGCGTTTGGAGGAGATGTCGAATCCATGAATAAGCCCGTTGTTCTCGCCTTCGCTGGCGGGCTCCACGCGTCGGCGGCGATTCCCTGGCTCATCGACACGATGAGGGTGGAGGTCGTGACCGTCACATTGGACGTCGGGCAAGGTCATGAGCTCGGCGCACTGCGCGCCCGCGCCCTGGACTGCGGTGCGATCCGCGCGCACGTGGTCGATGCGCGCGACGATTTCGCGCGCGATGTGCTGTTCCCCTCGTTGCGCACCGCTCCGGCCGACGAGGCACCGAACGCGGTTACCGCGCTGGCCTGGCCACTCATTGCACGCAAGCTGGTCGAGATCGCCCGCATCGAGAACGCAGGTGCGGTCGCGCACGGCTCGACCGATTTGGCCTTCGATGCGGCAATTCGCGCGATCGATCGCTCAATCGACATCATTGCGCCCTCACGCAACTGGACGATGGGGGCCGACGACCTCGCCTCCTATGCGCGCGCTCGACGCCTGCCGGTGACCACGACATCCACCACGGACTGTCAGATCGATCAGAACCTCTGGGGCCGCATGGTCGCATGGACCACTCAGGAGGCGCCGGCCGCTATTAAAACGCGCGTCTCGCGTCGTCTCGATGAGCCGGCTACCCTCGACCTCCATTTCGAGCACGGCGCGCCAACCTCAGTGAATGGTGTGCCGATGTCGCCCGCGGAGTTGATCGAGTGCGTCGCGCTCATCGGTAGTCAGCACGGGATTGGACAGACGGTCGTGTCGGCGCAGGGACGTCAGGTCTTGTACGACGCACCCGCTGCGACGGTGCTGCAGGTCGCCGCATCGGTGGCTGGACAGGAAGCCGCCGCCGACGTGTGCCTCAAGCTGGCCGACGGTGCCTACACCGTGCTGAGCCCGAGCGATCGGCACGCGCTGCTGGTGAACGCGTGACGCTGTGGTCCGGTCGCTTCGATACGGCTCCGGATCCAGCCGCATTCGACTTCGGCATCTCGTTCGGATTCGATCGCGCGCTCTTCGAGGACGATGTCACAGGGAGCATCGCCTGGGCTGATGCGCTTGGTGTCGCCGGAGTTCTCTCCAGCGACGATCACGCCTCGATTGTCGCGGCGCTTGAAGCCATTCTCGAGGAGGGACGGCGCAATCCCGCCTGGGTCTCCGGTCCCGATGAAGATGTGCACAGCTTCGTCGAGCGTCAATTGGTCAGCAAGGTGGGCGACGCGGGGCGCCGGCTGCACACAGGCCGCTCGCGCAACGAGCAAGTCTCCCTCGACCTCCGCCTCTATTTGCGTCGTCGAGTGCCGGTGCTGCAACAGGCCCTGGTCAAACTTGTTGCTGCGTGCGCCGATCAGGCGGAGAGTGGCATCACTGCGGTGATGCCGTCGTATACCCATTTACGGCGCGCACAACCGGTACTGGTCGCGCACTTCTTTCTGTCGCACGCCTCGGCGCTGCGACGTGATTACGAACGGCTCCAGGCGGCGTCCGAGGAAGCCGACGCGCTGACCTTAGGGTCGGGCGCGATTGCTGGAACGAGCTACGCCGTTGATACCGAGCGTCTCGCTCGCGCGCTCGGATTCTCGCGTGTGGTTCTCAACAGCATGGATGCGTCCTCGGACCGCGACTTCGTGGCCTCCTTCCTCTACGCCGCGTCGCTCACGATGGTGCATTTGAGCCGTATCGCCGAGGACTTGATCATCTTCACCGGAGAGGAGCACGGATTCTTCGAGCTGGCCGACGCGTCGGCGACGGGCAGCAGCATGATGCCGCAGAAGAAGAATCCCGACCCGCTCGAATTGGTCCGTGGTAAGACCGGCCGCTCCATTGGCCGCCTGACCGGCTGGCTGGTGACCATGAAGGGGTTGCCGAGCGGTTACAACAAGGATCTGCAGGAGGACAAGGAAGCGGTGTTCGACGCCGAAGCCACGCTCTCGACATCGCTGGATGCGACGCGTGCGGTGGTGTCTCGCCTCTCAATCAACGAGGATCGCTCGGGCCGGGCCGCGTCGGGGCTGCTCCTGGCGACAGACGTCGCTGATTATCTGGTGTCGCGAGGAATGCCGTTCCGGCGGGCCCACGAAGTCGTCGGCGCGATGGTTCGACGCCTGCTTGCCGAAGGACGCGACTTCAGCACGCTGACCATGAACGAATGGCGCGAGGCGAGCGACATGTTCGGCGAAGACGCCCCCAGGGCAGCGACCGCGCTGGCGTCGGTGCAGGCTCGCCGCACCCCGCAGTCCACCAATCCGGAGGCGGTCCGAGCCGCCCTGGACGAGTGTCGGACCTGGGTAAAGAAGAGATTTCAGGTTTGAGGCGACTCTGCTAGACTCAAGTGCGCCTTCACATCTGATTTCACCCACCCCACCCTGAAGGCATCGCTCCGGGGGAGTTCATGCAGCAACGCCGGGTTCGGCTCGGTGACATTCTGGACGACTACTGTCCGCGCGAGCGCCGCATTACGAATCATGCGGTCGTCGCGATGATTGAAGACGAGGTGAAGCAGACACGCTGCACCACCTGCGACGCGGACCACGAATATAAGCAGGCCAAAGTGCCATTGTCGCGGCGCAAGAAGCCGGAGCCCGCGCTGGTGGCCGCAGCAACCGAAGCGGCGGCATTTGCGCGTCCGCCGGTGGCCGATCCAGAACCGCCGGTGGTCATCGACGAAGCGCTCGAGGCGCAGATCGATTCGCTCGAAATCGTCCCCGAGGCGCAAGCTGTCGATCCAGAACCCATCCCGGACCCTGAGTCCGAGCCGGAACCGAGCGAACAACCCGACGATGAATGGCCAGTCCATCGTCCGCTGATTCGGGCGACACTGCCACGGCCCGATGGCCAGGTTCCGGAGCGCAAAGCCCCGGATTTCACCATTCGTCAAAATGGCCGATTCGACGGCCGCAATGGCAACCGCCATCGCGGTCAGCGGCACGCGCAGGGCCAGTCGCGATTCAGCAACTCACGTTCGGGCGGAGGCGGCCACGGGCAGTCAGGCCACGGACAGCGCCACGGCAATCGTCCTGGCGGCGGTCCTCAGGGCGGCCAACGAGGCGGAGGACGTCCGTCGGGTCAGGGACGAGGCCCCGGTGGTGGCGGCCGCGGACCCAAACGAGGCCGTTAGACCCCCATCTCTCTATGACAGATTTTTCGGGCAAGTGCGGGCTCATTGTTGGTGTCGCCAATAAACGCTCAATTGCGTGGGCGATCGCACAGGCGACGGCGCGCCGCGGCGCACGCCTCGCCCTGACCTATCAGGGCCGCTTCGAAGAGCACGTCCAGGAACTTTCACAAGGACTCGAACAGCCGCCGCTCGTACTGCCCTGCGATGTGACATCGGACGCCGAGATCGACGCGGTATTTGCAAAGGTCCAGCAGGAATTCGGCGGGCTCGATTTCCTGGTGCATGGTGCGGCGTTCGCACCGCCCGACGAGCTGAAAGCCCCATTCGTCAACACCAGCCGCGACGGCTTTCGCATGACGATGGACATCTCGGTGTATTCGCTGATCGCCCTCGCACGCGGCGCCGTGCCGATGATGGAAGCGCGAGGCGGCGGCAGTATGGTCACGCTGTCGTATCTGGGAAGCGAGCGCGTGTTCCCCGGATACAACGTGATGGGCGTGGC
>DATCXH010001213.1:0-15008 GCA_036565925.1 Vicinamibacterales bacterium | reverse complement strand
CCCGTGCAATGGAAAGCAGCTGTCGCCTGGTGAATGTGCGTGACAATCCTGGCCTGGCGCTTGGCGCGGTGATGGGTGCGGGGCTCGAGCGCGGCCGCGACAAGCTGACCCTGCTCGTGCCGAAGCGCCTCGAGTCATTCGGTCTGTGGGTCGAGCAACTCGTGGCAGAAAGCACGGGCAAGCACAAGAAAGGGATCGTGCCCATTGCCGGCGAGTCGGTCGACATGTCGATTGGCGACGACCGCGTGTTTGTCGTCGTCCGCGTTGGTAACGAGACTCCGGATCCGGTTGTCATCGATCGCGCAAGGGCTGCGGGCGCGCCGATCGTGACGCTTCAACTGGCCGATGTGCACGCGCTGGGCGGAGAGTTCGTGCGGTGGGAAATCGCGACGGCAACCGCGGGCCTGTTGATGAAGATCAACCCGTTCGACGAGCCGAACGTGAAGCAGGCGAAGGACGCGACGTCATCGCTCCTCAAGGTCTACGAACAGCGCAAACAGCTCCCCTTGCCCGAGCCGCACGCGGAAGTCGGCGGCGTCCGGTTCACGCTCAGCGAAGCCGCGCGGGCAACACTCAACGGTGCGCCAACCTCGTCATTCCTGAATGTGATCACACGCGGCGACTACTTCACGCTGCTCGCGTTTCTGCCACCTGAGGACAGCCGCTTCGACGGACTGCTCGAGGAATTCCGGATGCAGGCCGGCGTACGCGGTCGCTGCGCCACGATGTTCGGTTACGGACCTCGATATCTCCATTCCACTGGACAGCTGCACAAAGGCGGTGCGAACAACGGCGTGTTCGTCGTGATCGTGGCCGAGGCGGACGATGATCTTCCGATTCCCGATCATCCCTTCTCGTTTTCAGTACTGGAAACGGCGCAGGCCCTTGGCGACTTTCAATCGCTCGACCGCGAGCAGCGGCGTGCATTGCTGGTGACAATGCCGAAGCGCGATCCCGAGATGCTGCGTCGCGTGATGAAATCGATCGTCAATCTCGGCGAATGACAACAGCGGTGACGTTGTCGGTCGCACCGTGATTGAGCGCCTCACGCACAACACTCTCTGCCACTGCCGCAACCGGACTCCGACTCGCGAGCAACTGGCCAAGCTTCCGTTCGGATACGGCCCCGTGCACGCCGTCACTGCAGAGGAGCATCACATCTCCGATGACGAACGGACACTCCGCCACGCTTGGCTGCAACTCCGGCCGCAGGCCGACGACCTTCGTCAGCACATGACGCATCGGATGTTGCTCCAGCTCGTGTGCGTTGTCTGAGATACCGTTCATCGCCGCGGCCACCCACGAATCGTCTCTTGTGAGCTGCGTGAGATGGGCTTGGTGAAACAGATACACGCGACTATCGCCGGCGTGAGCGAAGACGGCTACGCCCTCGCGCAGATAGACCGCAGCGACGGTTGTTCCCATCCCCGTGTAGTCGGGCTTCTCGCCTGCAACCGTGAGGATGTGATCGTTGGCAAGTCGCAGCGCTTCGTCGAGGACGTTGAGACTGGCAGGAGTACCGTCGGCCAGGAAATCACCAATGGCCTGGACGGCGAGACTCGAGGCAACTTCACCCGCGTTGTGACCACCCATCCCGTCGGCCACGATGAAGAGACCGCGATTGGTGTCAACGAGGAACGCGTCTTCGTTCGTGGTCCGGCGGCCCTGATGGGTGACGCCATGGGCCGCCAGCGACATCGGCCACGATTATAACTTCCATCGGCTTGTATACTTTGTATACTCCTGACCGTGCCGACTCCCGCTCTCCACCCAACCCTTGCCCGGGCCAATGCGGCCCTGGAGCGTGGGCGGGGTGCCGATGCTTCCCCTCATCTGATCCCGTTGCTGCGGTCTGGCTCGCTAAATCGCCAAGATGAACTCACGGTTCGAAGCGCGCTGGCCGAAGCCTGGCTCCTTCAGGACGACCTGCATCAAGCGACCACCGCATTGGGCAGGCCGCCGGACACACTTCAAGAGCGCATTTCGGATGCACAACTTTCAACGTTGTGGCGTCTGCACGGTCGAATTGCCCATGCCAGGGGCGAGCAATCCCGCGCGATCGCGCTGCACTCCCGCGCCCTGAAGCACGCCGAGCTCGCCCACGAATCGCGGGCGATCGGCCTCGCGCATTACGAGCTCGCGCTCTGTTACAAGCAGGTCGGCGATTCGGGAATCGTTCGCGAACATCTGACCGAGGCCGCATCGGCGCTTCACGCCGCAGGCGATCGGCGTCACCTCGCACTCGTGCACTCGTTGTCGGCGGTTCTCCTCGCGCAGGCCGGCCGCGTTGACGAAGCGACCGCGGGCCTGCGCCAGGGTGAACGTCTCGCGATGGCCATCCCCGCCGACGACGTGCTCGCCGGCATCGTCCACAACCAGGCGAACGTCGCGCTGATGCGCCATCGACATGATCAGGCGCTCACGCTCGCGGAGCGCAGCGTGGCGCTGCACGAATCGCTGGGCTCCAATCACGGTCTCGCCGTCGCGCTGGCGACCCTCGGCCAGATCTACGTGCAGCTTGGTGACCTCGAACGCGCCGAACAGATCCTCACTCGCACGCTCGAAGTCCGCAGTCCAATTCAGTTTCACGAAACGACAGGTGCGGTCTTCGACACGCTCGCACAGATTCATCTGATGCGCGGATCGTACGAACGCGCCAGCGATTACCTCCGTCAGGCGAGCGACGCGTACGGTGCCTATGGCACGCAGACCATGCGTTGGTACGAGTGGTCGCTCAAAGTACTGGGCGTCAAGCTTGCGATCAGACGACGTGCCTACGACGAAGCGATCGCGATGGCCGATGCCTTGGCGCAGGCCCCTGACGTGCCGCCCGCCGACGCCATTCAGGCCGACCTCGCTGCGTGCGAAGCGTTGGTCGCGGCCGGTCGTATAGACGAGGCACAACATCGCCTCGAGACGTGCGAGTCGCGCCTCGATCCCAAGACAACGCCGGCCAACTGGGGCGAGTTCCTGCGCATTCGCGGTCTCATTCGTGAGCAGGCTGGACGTCCGCAGCTCGCGCATCACGACTTCGCACAGAGCGCCAACATCTTCGAGCTGCTTGGCGAGCGGTATCAGGCAGCGTTGAGCCAATTGGCACTCGGCCGCATTGCGGCCGCGAGCGGTTCGCGATCAGCGGCGGAACGAAATCTCGATTCGGCGACGACGGTGTTCAAGATGCTCGGCGCCGAACGCGACCTCGATGAAGCCGGAGCGGCACGCGAACTGTTGTCACGTACCTCGGCCGCGCCCCAACCGTCCTTTGCACCAGACGCCGAAGAAGGGATCGTCAGGCGATTGGTCGATGCGGCGCTCTTCCCTGAATTGCTGTCGCGTGAGACCGCGACCGCGATCATCGAAGCGACCGATGCCGATGCGGTTGTCATCTACGTCGAATCGCCAACCGATCTGCGCATCGTGGCCAGCGCCGGATGCGATAGCTCAGTGGCGAATACACTCGCGCGTGCCGCGCATCAAGGCAGTCGCGAGTATGGCGATGGAGGGCTACTCGTTGAGCCGCTCGGCAAAGAGCACGACGGTCCACGCCGCTGCGTGATCGCGGCGCCGGAACGATTGAGCGACAGCGAGATGCGCCGGTTCCGCATGTTCGCTCACATTGCTCGCCAGGGCTTCGAGTTGTGCGGCCTCCGCGACCGTCCCGCTCAGGCCATCGAGATGACCAACGAGCGGCCGCTCGAGCCGCTGATCCCCGGGTTCATCTGCGCCAGCGCGGCGATGACGCGCCTCACTGACCAGATTCAACGCCTCCAGGGACACAACCTCACCGTCTTGATCACCGGCGAAAGTGGAACCGGCAAAGATCTGGTTGCACGTGCGATTCACGGCGGTTCGCCACGACGCGCGTCCATGTTCCTGCCGTTCAACTGCACGACGACGACACGCGAGCTCGCTGATAGTCAGTTGTTCGGTCATCGTCGCGGCAGCTTCACTGGCGCCGTCAGCGATCAGCAGGGACTCATTCGATCCGCCACAGGCGGCACACTGCTCCTCGACGAAATCGGCGACCTGCCGCTCGATATCCAACCGAAGCTGCTGCGATTCCTCGAACAGGGCGAGATCATGCCGGTCGGCGAGACGCGTCCGCAGGCGGTCGATGTCCGCGTGCTTGCGGCGACCAATGCCGACCTCGAGCAACGAGTGACCGAAGGACAATTCCGAGAAGATCTCTACTACCGCCTAAGCGTGATCCGGGTGCACGTGCCGCCATTGCGCGAACGCCGCGAGGAGATCCCTCACCTGAGCACCTATTTCTTGCGGGATGCGTGCGAGCGGCTCGGCAAGTCGGACGTCCACCTCAGTTCGCAGACACTCGACTTGTTCGCACGGTATTGGTGGCCGGGCAACGTGCGACAGCTCCGAAACGAGATCCAACGCGCCGTGGCGATGAGCCCCTCTGGCGGTACGGTCGATCCCGAGCACCTGTCGGCCGACCTCACGGCACCCGCTGCAAGTGCGACACGGGAGCTGTCGTCAGCGGCCGCTCCGACCCGCGCCCTACAACCAGGCAACCTCGCCGCCGCAGTCGAGGAAATCGAACGCGGGATGATCGGCGCGACCCTCGAACGCACCCGCGGGAACATCTCCGAGACCGCGCGAGTCCTGGGTCTGACGCGTCGCGGGCTGTATCTCAAAATGCGGCGGCTCGGGTTGGATGTCGTCGCTGCGGATATCTAGTAACCAGGTATACAGTCACGCTGGATACTCAGTAGACACTTTGCACAGAATTGATATCCAGGCGATCGACTGCTAACTATTGATACAACAGTGTTTATTCACCATACACCCTGACGCGATCGCTTTCTGCGCAACGGGCCCGCGCATTGATTGTCACTTTGGCATCTCCACTCCAAAGGACCAGGGGGCCATTGTGATCAACACGATCATTTCACGTCCAAGCTCATCCGACGGCCGGCACGCCCGGATCGGCAATCGCCGCAGGGTCAGTGTTTCTGCCCGGCTGACATGGCGCGACGCCAGCGGAACGCTGCGTTTTGTCTCGGTGATGACGCGAGACGTCAGCGACGTGGACGTATTTGTGGAGTGCCAGGTGCCGGCGTCGATCCCGTTGTATCGGTTGGTCCACTTCCAGGTGGAGCGGCCAGCGCGCGATGGCCAGGAACTGCCCGCGGCACTGCGGGAGGGCAAGGTCCTTTCGGCGATCTATCGCGTCGGTCCCTACAAGACCTCAACCGGAACGCCGAGCGGTTACGCGTTACGGCTATTGGTAGAGAAAACGCACGCTGCCGGTCGTCGCGAACGGCACGCGCTCGCGGTCGCCAACTGAGTCGATCCGGGCCGCCTTCAGGGCGGCCTACACACCAAGTCGCTTGCGCCAGTAACGCGCCAGCCCGAACCACTGATACTTGAATCCAGCCGCGACGACGTAGGCATCGACCTCGGCGTCGGTCATTTTTTTCCGCAGTCCCTGGCGAAGCCACTCAGCAAAACGCTCGCTCTTCTCTTCGTCAGTCCCGGGATCATTCAGAGACTCCCGCACGGCTGCGGCATTTAACGCGAGATTGTCGAACAACTCCGCCAGATGCGGACGGACCCGCGTCACGGGACCGAAGTGAGTCAGGAAGAGCGTGGATGGTGACCACTCCAGAATCCGATCCGCGCTGACGCGCCACGACTCGAGATCGATGTCGGGCGGCGGCGTCGGCGGCAGCACATACCCTTCCGCGGCACACACGCCGGCCACGTCGCCGACAAAGGCCACGCCTGAAGACGAATCGAAATAGCTGACGTGATGCGACGCGTGACCCGGCGTATAGGCCACATCGAAGGTTCGCCCACCGGCATCGATCCGCTCGCCTCCGGACAACGCGACGATGTTGGTCTGTGGCACGGCAGCGAATTCGCCCCACAGCCGATCCATGTCGTCGCCGTAGAGCCGCGTCGCGCTGTCGAGCAGGCGCGACGGATCGATCAGGTGCCTCGCACCACGCTCATGGACGAGGACAGTGAGATGCGGATGCTCGCGCACGATCGTCCCCGTCGCCCCTGCGTGGTCGAGGTGAATGTGCGTCAGCATCAGGTGGCGCACGTCATCCCAGCGAATGCCGTGTTGCTGCAGGGCCTGCTCGAGCGTGGCGAGGCACGTCGTCGGGCCCGGGTCAACGATGGCCACACCACCCGGGCTCTGGACGATCGCCGCTGCGATGACGTCGGATCGCCCAAGAAACTCGAGGTCGATCCACGAAAGACCATGACTCAATGTATTCACGGGAACTGTGTCCGTCAGATCCAAGGATTATACTGAGCGATTCATGGTTGCGACCGGCACTCCTTCAGCCTGTTCGCATGATTAAGTCGATGGCTCAGGCCGATTCTGTACACGTGCTCACGACGGTGGCTCGCCTCGTCGCCGAGGCCGGCAGCCTTCGTGACATTCTGCCGCGTCTCGCCCTCACGCTGCGTCCCTCGATTCCGTTCGAGCGTCTGCACGTGCTGCGGCTCGATCGCGCGGAGTCGTTCGTCCTGTACGTCGTCAACGAAAGCGGAACGCTCGAGATGCGCGAGCACCGCGTCGGTGATCCGCCGACGATCGAAGCGGGAGACGCCGAGGCCAGCTCACGGATCCTCTGCACCGTTCGCCAGGGCACGCGCGTTCACGGCGCAGTGTGGCTGACCTCGAGCGCCGCAGACGCCTTCGATGCGTCGCATCAGTCGCTCATGGACAGCGTCGTGGACGTCCTCGGGCTCGCCTTCGAGCACACGGCTATCATTGACCGAGACACCCTGCGACGCGAGCGCATCGACAGCCTGCGCGGGCTGCTCCATACGATGGCCGGCGCGCTCGACATCCGTCATGTCTTCAACGAGGTCTCGGACGTCGTGCGTGGTGGTCTGCCGCATGACATCCTGGTCATCACCGCGTGGGGTAAGGACGGCGCGTCGTTCCGACTGTACGCGGTTGCCGGAATCGAGACAGATGCTGAACTGCTCGAACCGCAGGTACTCACCGGCGACGATCGCACCGCACTCAATCGCGACGCCTACGTCATCCACGACGCCGAGGCGGAAGTGGCGCCTGACAGCATTCGCGGCCGGATCTTCAAGCGCTTTGGCGTGCGATCCGCGCTCCGGGTGCCGATGCCACTCGGGGCGGAAGTATTCGGCTCGCTCTTCTTCCTGTCGCGCTCGACCGATTCCTTCAGCGAAGAGGACGTGGACTTTGCGCGACGGGTGGCCGATCACCTCGCCCTCGCGCTTTCTCACGAGCGGCTCGCCGAAGCTGCACGAAGCCAGGCGGAATCACGCGAGATGGCCGCACGTCTCGAGGCGCAGGTCGCCACACTGAGGCGCGAGCTCGAATCGCGCACCGGCCAACGTCGCGTCGTCGGGCAGTCGAAGCAGTGGAAGGACGTGCTCGCACACGCGGCGCGCGTTGCGCACACCGAGACGACGGTGCTGCTGACGGGCGAGTCGGGTACGGGCAAGGAAGTCGTCGCACGGTTCATCCACCACGCGTCGCGCCGAAGTCTCGGTCCGTTCGTCGCCATCAACTGTGCGGCGCTTCCCGATCAGTTGCTCGAATCCGAGCTGTTCGGTCACGAGCGCGGCGCATTCACCGGTGCGGTATCAACCAAGCCTGGACGCATCGAGCAAGCGCATAACGGGGTGCTGTTTCTCGACGAAGTCGGCGAAATGGCGCCGACCGTTCAAGCCAAGCTGCTGCGTGTCCTCGAGGAACGCGAATTCATGCGTCTCGGCAGCACGCGGGTGATCCATGCCGACATCCGCGTGATTGCCGCGACCAACCGCGACCTGCATGCCGCGATGCAGCGCGGCGAATTCCGCGAGGACCTGTACTACCGCCTTGGCGTCTTCGAGATCGCGCTTCCTCCTTTGCGCGAGCGGCTCGATGATGTGCTGGAGCTGGCCGATGCGTTTCTGGCAGAGATCGGCGAAAACGTCGGTCGCCCTGCTGCCGGCATCTCGCGCGAAGCGCGCGAGCACCTGGTGGCCTATGAATGGCCGGGCAACGTCCGAGAGCTGCGGAACGCGATCGAGCGCGCGGTGATCCTTGCCGATGGTGGTTTCATTCGCAGCGAGCATCTGCCGGTGAATGCGCCGAGGCCGAGCGTGTTCAAGAGCGACGACACGCCATCGGGGCCGCTGCCCGCCGGGGGCGTCAACCTCGAAGCCATCGAACGCTCGCTGGTCGTTCGCGCGCTCACGCAAGCGCGGCACAACAAGACGCGGGCGGCGAAGTTGCTCGGCCTCACGCGCGCGCAGCTCTACTCGCGCATCGAAAAGTATGGCCTCGCCGAGACCGAACCTTCGTGATCGTGTTTTCACAACGCACGCGCCACGTCGCTTTCATCGTCGTCGGCCTCGTCACCTTCGTTGTCCTTGCCGGTGTCACCTATCAAAGCGTCGCCACAGCGCTCGAACGCCGAAAGTTTCCCTATCCAGGACGTCTGATCGCCGTCGGCGATCACCAACTCCATCTCCACTGCGTCGGCGCAGGTACGCCAACGGTTGTTCTCGAGGCACCAGCCGCGGGGATGTCCGTAGGCTGGACGTGGGTACAGGACGAAGTGGCGAAGGCCACACGAGTGTGCAGCTACGACCGGGCCGGCCTCGGATGGAGTGAAGCCGGAGAAGACGGATATCGCGCCGCCCGCGTGCCCGACGAACTCCACACTCTCCTCGAGCGGGCCGCCGAACGCGGTCCGTTCGTCATCGTTGGTCACGAACTCGGCGCGTCGTACGCCCGCATGTATGCGAGCCGATTTCGAGATCAGACGGCGGCGCTCGTGCTCGTGGACGATCCCTCTAATTCGACCGAAACAGCGCGATATCGTGTGCCGCGCCTGGTGCGCGCGTGGCCATGGCTGGCACGCATCGGTGTGTTGCGCGCGACGCGGACACTGTCACGGCATGCGTCGGGATTTCCTGGTGAGTCAGCCGGTGCGACTCGGGCGTTCCTGAATCGGCCAGATCATCTGGCGCGTGGCGCGCTCGAGATCAGGAGACGGCAAGAGACCGCTCGTGATGCGGCGGCCGAGCCACTCGACCCTGCCCTGCCTGTGACGCAGGTCTCGGTGAGCGAAGACGAGCCGCCCGCGCTGCTGGATTCTGCCGATCGCGCGCGTGAGGTGACGCGCGCGATCGAACAGACCGTGAAGCGATTGAGACGTTAGGCTTTCACACGCACCGTGAGTGGTGCGGTCAATGTGGTCGTCACGTCTGCGCCGGGACCGCGGCGAACTTCGTCGCCTCGCGTCGCGAGCACCGCACCCGTACCGGCCCCGCCACCAATCGCAGCACCTTTTGCAGCGCCGCCACCACCGCCGAAAATCGCACCGATGGCCGCGCCTGCTCCCGCACCGATGGCGATCTTCGTTGCGTCCTTCTTCTTCGTGGCGGCTGCCTCGTGGGCGATCGTCGCAGTCTTGATGTTGTAGCGCTCCGAGTCATGACGCAGGCTGCTGAAGCGATATGCGATACGCGCGCGGCCCTTCACGCGTCCCGATCGCGCGACGTCGGTGACCGTGCCCACCAACTCAGTGCCGACCGGCAACACTGTGTGGCCGTCAACGACCACCGCCTGTCGCAACGCGGCGCGAACGGTGTCCTCGACCTTGCTGGTGTCGGACGCGACCGACGACTTGAGGTCCAGCCGCAGGGTGGTTCCGGCCGGAAGCGTGACTTCTTTGTACACCGGTTCCGCCGGAGCCTTCTCCTCGGGGGCCGCGGTTTCGGCTGTTGTTTCGCCGGCCGGCGTCGCAGGTTCAGTGCTTCCCGACCCGCCACAGGCGGCGCATACGCCTGCCAGTGCTGCCGCGCTCAACCACTTTCGCATCACTCCTCCTCAGGATTGTGGTTCCGGGGACCAAATCCGTTATCGAACGGCCTCCATGAGGCCACAAACCGTTGAGTTATGCCAGATCGCTGCCGACGCGACCGCGCCGGGATCCACGCGGTTCATCCCGTCATCGGTCCCAGCCAAACTTCTTCTGGTAACGTGGAGTTATGACACGAGCGTCAAAACTTCTGACCATCCTGCTGATGATGGCGGCGCCCGCGGCTGCCCAGCGACTCCCAGGAACGGTCGTCCCCGAGCACTACACGCTTGCGTTTGAACCCGATCTCGCCAAGGAAACCTTCCGCGGCCGCGAATCCATCCGCGTGACTCTGACCGAACCGGGAACGAGCATCACACTGCATGCGGCGGAGATCGCGTTCGGCGAAGTCACGATCACGTCCGGTGGCCGCACACAGATCGCCAAGGTCACGACGGACACAAAAAACGAGACCGCGACGTTCACCGTGCCGGAGCGACTGGGTGAAGGCCAGGCGACGATTCAGATCAGTTACACCGGTGTACTGAACGATCAACTTCGCGGCTTCTACATCAGCAAGGCCAACGGGCGGAAGTATGCGGTCAGTCAAATGGAGGCGACGGACGCGCGTCGCGCGTTCCCATCCTTCGACGAGCCAATCTACAAGGCGACCTACGACATCTCGATGACGGTCCCGGTCGGCGACACGGCCATTTCGAACGGCAAGGTCACCAGCGATACGCCGGGGCCGCAGCCTGGCACGCACACAGTGACGTTCGCCCGCACACCGAAGATGTCGTCGTACCTCGTCGCGCTCGTCGTCGGCGACTTCGCATGTCGCGACGGCGCATCCGAAGGCATCCCGATCCGCATCTGCTCCACGCCCGACAAGCGCGCGCTTACGGGGTTTGCGCTCGAGGCGGCAACGCAACAGCTGAAGTTCTACAACGACTACTTCGGCATCAAGTATCCGTTCGGGAAGCTCGACATCATCGGCGTCCCCGACTTTTCCGCCGGCGCGATGGAGAACATCGGCGCCATCACGTTCCGCGAGCGCCTCCTGCTGGTCGATCCAGCGACGGCGTCAATCGGCGCCCGCAAGCGTGTCGCGAGCATCATCTCTCACGAAATCGCCCATCAGTGGTTCGGCGATCTGGTCACGATGAAGTGGTGGGACGACATCTGGCTGAACGAGGGCTTCGCCACGTGGATGGCCAACAAGCCATTAGCCGCCTGGAAGCCGGACTGGCGCGTCGATCTGGACGATGCCGCCGATACGCAGAGCGCGCTGGGGATCGACACGATGAAGTCGACGCGCGCGATTCGCATGAAGGTGGAGACGCCGGACGAGATCAACGAAGTCTTCGACGGAATCGCGTACGAAAAGACCGCCGCGGTCCTGCGAATGATCGAGAAGTATGTCGGCCCTGAGGCGTTTCGCAAGGGTGTCGCCTCGTATCTGAAGAAATACTCGTATAGCAATGCGGCCGGTGAGGATTTCTGGGACGAAGTGGCCCGCGTCACTGGCAAGCCCGTCGATCGAATCATGCGCAGCTTCGTCGATCAGGTCGGCGCGCCGGTACTGACCGTTCGCAGTTCGTGCTCCGGGAACACGAGCGAAGTCAACGTCAAGGTCGCACGATTCATCAGCACACCGGGCGCGTCACCAGCACCGCAGACATGGACGCTGCCAGTGGCGTTCAACACTGCCAACGGCCGACCCAAGTACGAGCTGATCGATCGGCCCGAGAAGACCTTGAAGGTGGAGGGGTGCGGCGCAACATTCGCCAACGCTGACAGCCGTGGCTACTACCTGACTGACTACACTGCAGATACGGTCGGACAGTTCGCGAAGAACCCGATGCGCCTGAGCGCTGCCGAGCGCATCAGCCTGCTTGGCGACGAGTGGCGTATGGTTCGGGCCGGCCGTCACGACATCGACCTCTATCTCGATCTCGCGGCGGCGATGGCCGGCGACGACACGCCAGTGATTGCGGAGACGATTGCGGATCGAGTGGAAAGCATCGGCGATGACATCGCCGATGCCGCCGAGCACGCGCGATACCAGGCATGGATCCGCGCGCATTTTGGTCCGGTGCTCAATGAACTCGGGCTGCCCGGCCCGGTCAATGACAGCGACGATCGTCAATACCGCCGCGGCATCCTGCTGCAATTGGTGGGTGTGGTCGGCAACGATCCAGCCGTTCAGACGAAGGCCCGCGAACTCGCGCTGCGCTATATCGACGACCCGAATTCGGTTCCATCGACGCTCGTGCCCAAGGTGCTTCAGGTGGCCGCCGTGGGCGGTGATGCCGCGTTGTATCAGCGCTACCTCGATCAGATGAAGAGCGCCAGCGCAGAGCCCGAGCGCTATTACCGCTACTTCAACGCGCTATCCTGGTTCTCTGACCCGGCCCTGGTGAAGCGAACGCTGGAGTTCGCGATCTCACCAGAGGTTCGATCGCAGGATGCGAGTACCGTTATCGGATCGCTGCTCGCGCATCCCTGGTCGAGCGATCAAGCCTGGGAATTCACGAAGGCTCGCTGGCCAACGCTGGTCAAGACGCTGAACATGTTCCAGGCGATTCCCGACGTCATTGGATCGTTCGGCTCCTTCTGCTCGGCAACGCGCGCCAATGACGTGAAGGAGTTCCTGTCGAAGAACTCCGTGCCCTCGTCCGCGCGCGCGGCGCAACAGGCCATCGAGCGGATCGACAGCTGTGTTGCGTTCGACATGCGGCAGTCAACGCCCTTCGCCGCGTGGCTCTCGCGCGCAGCTTCATAATCGAGGTGACCGCCGCGTGACACGCGGCCGTTACTGAGGGAATGTGGTCGGCGGCGTGTCCTGGTAGCCGTGGCCGTCGAGTGACTCGAGGAACGCCACGATCGCATCGACGTCCTCGTCCGTGAGATTCAACGGCTTGATCCGGCCCTTGGTCAAATTCGGGTTCGGAATCCCGCCCTTGTTGTACAGCTCGACGACCTCGCGAAGCGTCGCAATCGAGCCGTCGTGCATGTATGGCGCGTGCTTGCTGACATCGCGCAGCACTGGCGTCTTGAACGCGCCGCGATCCTCCGGCTTCTTGGTCACCGCGAAGCGGCCTTCATCCTTGAAGGTCTTCGTCTTGGGATCCCAGCCGACGCCGATGTTGTGGAACAAGCTGTCGCTGAAGCTGCTGCCAGTGTGACACTGCGCGCACCCGGCGGTATCGAAGAACAGATCGTGACCGCGCTTCGCCGCAGCCGATACCGCATCCTGCTCGTGATTGAACCGCCAACGGTCGTACGGCGAGTTGCCACTGACGCGCGTGCGCTCGTAATCAGCAATCGCCTGAGCCACGCGTTCTTTGGTGATCTCTTCGGTGCCGAACGCTTCTTTGAAGTACGGCTTGTAACCCTGCACGCGCGAGAGCGTGGCAATCATGCCGTCGTGCGTGTTGCCCATCTCGATCGGGTTGGCGATCGGACCGAGCGCCTGATCCTCGAGCGATTTCGCGCGGCCGTCCCAGAAGAACACCGGGGCCAGCGTGACCGCCTTATTGATAAACGTCGGCGCCTTACGGCCACCCTTCTGCCCTTTTATCCCGGTCGAGACCGCGGTCCGCTCCGAAAAGGCGTACTCGGGCTTGTGACAGCTGGCGCAGGCGATCGTGTTGTCGGCTGACAGGCGCGTGTCGTAGAAGAGCCAACGGCCCAGTCGCACCCGGGCCGGCGCCGGTGGCTTCACGTCCTCGAAGAACACTTCCATACCGAGCGGTGCCGGTGCTGCGGGCTTGATCGGGTTCTCACGCTCCCAGGCAGGAAGCGCGGATTTTTCCGCAGGGGTTGACCCGCACGCCGCTGCCGACGCCGCGAGCACGACCGCTCCCACACACCGATACCAACCGCTCTTAATCACTGATTCCCGATTGTACAATGCGCGCCGTGCACAGACAGTTTCGCCTGATTCTTCTTGTCCCTCTGGCCATCGCCGCGTATGTCACGACCAGTACCGCTCAGTCGAACAGCAGTCCTGGCCGCGCACTGGTCGTGCGAGCGGCCGAGGCGCTTGGTGGTCGCGATCGCATCCTCGCTCTCAAGACGCTGACGATCGAAGGCTATGGCCACCTCGCCTATCAGAACGGCGGCGGCAACATCACTTCGTCGATCGACGCGCCGCAGAAGTGGATCAGCGTCAGCGACTACGTGCGCACCATCGACCTCGAGCACATGCGCACGCGCGTGCGTCAGCGACAGGCGAACGAGTTCGTCTTGGCCGCCACGCAGAACATGAAAGGGATCGTCTCGACGCAATCGTTGGATGGCGACGTCGCGTTCAACATCAACGCGACTGGCGCGACACGCGCACCCGCGGCCGCAGCGCGCGCACGGCGCATGGAACTCCTTGCCCATCCCGTGGTGATCGTGCGCGTCGCACTCGATCCCACGTCAACGATTTCGAACGTGCGCAAGTCCGGCGGACTCGAGCTCGTCGATGTAACGACTCCGTTGGGCGACGCGCTGACGCTGGCCATTCATCCATCCTCGTCTTTGCCAGCGGCCGTGAGCTGGGTTGGTCCAGACACCAACCTGGGCGACCTCACATATCGTGCGGCGTTCACCGGGTATCAACCCGTCGGCGGCGTGCAGATGCCCACAGGAATCAACACGACGATCGACTTCCGCTCTGTCGTACAACAAAAGCTGTATGTCGATCGCCAGGCGGTCGATGCGCAGGTGGGCGACCTCGCCGCGCCAGCAGCGGTCCGAAACGCGCCCGCACCGGTCGCGCCTGCGCCCACCATCGAGGCCACGTCAATTGCCAAAGGCATCTGGTTCTTGCGCGGCGCCGGCAACTCAGTGCTCTTTGAGTTCGACGACCACCTCACGCTGTTCGAGGTCTACGCCAGCGAGGCCAACGCCAGGGCCGTCATCGACAAGGCACGATCGCTGGTGCCGGGCAAGCCGCTCACCGAGGCGATCATTTCGCACCATCACTTCGATCACACCGGCGGCCTGCGCGCCGCTGTCGCCGAAGGCCTGACCATCGTGATGCAGCGCGGCAATGAGGGCCTCATTCGTGAAGTGACGTCTCGTCCGGCGAAGCTGTTTCCCGATGCCCTCGGCCGATCGCCGAAGGCGCTGAAGTTCCGCGCGGTAGACGACCATCTCAAGATGGCCGACAAGTCGATGGACATCGACGTGTATCGGGTC
>DATCXH010001199.1:0-4324 GCA_036565925.1 Vicinamibacterales bacterium | reverse complement strand
GGTGCTGTCTCGGCCTCGCCAAGACCGCCATCGGGTGTAAGGCCACGAGGATCGATCGGATAGATGACGACGTTGTTGCGAGTGGCCGTGGTGATTGCGCGGTGCAGATCTTCTTCGGCGATAGACAGCGTTCCCCCGTTGTAGTCCAGGACTCTGAGAGGATCGTTTGAGCGCGTGCGCTGGTATCCGTAGCTGAAGAGCAACAGCGATTTGCGTCGACCATGCACGGTGGCCATGTACTCGACGATTCCGCGGAAGCTGCTCATGGCCTCGCGGATCCCGATGTCTTGTTCGCCCGTACTCGGTTCACCGAGCGTCGGTGCGCCGCCTCCGCCTTGTGTCGTCGGCAGCGTGGGCAGCGGATCCGAGCCGAATCCCCCGCTGAACGCATTGACCGCGTCGAGGAGCAGTCGCGGGTTGCTGGTGAGTCCCTGCGCCTTCGAGTGATCGGCGCGGCCGAGGAACAGGACGGCGCCCAGATCGTTTGGCGCGAAATACTCTTCGAGGAAGCGACGCACGAATCGCCGCGTGCGCAGGATCTGCTCGCCGGTGACCTGATCAAGGGCGAACACATAGAGCCGTCCTTCGGCCTGATTGTTGGACTGGACGTCAGGCTCGATGCGGTCGGCGGCGAAGAGAGGACGTTCGGCGCGCGGGCGCGGAAGATTGACCAGGCCGAACGACGTGACCGTCTGCGGTCTGCCGTTCTCGAAAATCTCGAAGTCGTCTCTGGTCAGGTCGGTGACCACGTTGCCGCTTGCGTCGGTGACCGAGGCATCGATTTCGATCGCCTCGACCTGCACGCGGAAGGTTGGCTGTTGCGGTGCCTGCGCAAGCAAGATGTGTGCGGCACATGCGCACACGAGAAGTGCGATTCCGAGTCGCGAGACCATGACGTTCCGTACGGGCAGGGCTGGCGAGCGGATTCTATCGTAGGAAATCGACGGTCATGCCGAATTCCGCGAGCACCTCGCGGGCGCGTTCGGTGCCGTCCGCGGTCAGGTGACGAGGCCAGTCCGGCGGCCGTGGTGGAGGAGTGAGGGTGACCGCCTCAGCGAGGATCGATCGCCACGCGTGAACCGCATGTTCGAGGCTCGAATGCTGTCGCGACCACGCGCGGGCAGCGGACCCGAGCGAACGACGCAGCTCGGGATCCGAGGCCAGACGTCGAAGGGCGATCGCGAGGGAATGTTCCTCGTCTCGTGGGTCGATCGACACGACGATGGGCGGCTGACCGGTCCAGCCGCGCGGCTGCCACGTCTGCGGATCGAGTGCGGGCCATCCGGCAGTGCTTTCCGTCTCGAGCACGATGACCACTTGCCCTGTCGCCATGCCTGCCAGGGCCGTAGTCATTTCGTCGGCTGGTGGCCAGGTGGTGGCGACGAGAATGTCAGCGTTGTCGAGTACTGAGTCGGCGGAATCTGCGATCAGTTCGAGCGATGCACCCGCGTCGCGCGCCCGGCGCACGGCTCGCTGTATAAGCGCGCTGCGCGACGAATCGAGCGCGCCCACGCGCGGAAGTCCCGAGCCCTCGGCCGAGCTTTGGGCCAAGCCCGCGGCCGAGCTTTGGGCCAAGCCCTCCGCCGTGCCCTGGACCGAGCCCTCCGCCCAGCCCTGGGCCATGGCCTGGGGCGAGCCCTCGGCCGTGCCCTCCGCCCAGCCCTGGTCCGTGCCCTGGGCCGTGCCCTGAGCCCAGCCCTGGGCCGAGCGTTGAGCCTGGCGCACTCCCAGCGGGGCGACGCGAACGCGCGCGACGGGGAACGCGCGCTGCAGGCGTGCCGCGGCGTGGGCGTCGGAGACGACAGTCATCCGCGACGCGAGGACCGGCGCGGTGATGAGGTCCCAGTCGCCGAACGCGAGCTCGAGCGCACGATCGCGTTCTCGATGCTGGCGGCGGAGCGTTTGGCTACGACTGTCGTGTAACGACAGACTCCGCAGTCGGAGGACTCCCGGCACATGCAGGAGGTAGGGCCACACGAATGCGTGCCGCACAGTGTCGGCCACCTCATAGATGCAGAGATCGAATGGCGTGCGGAAGTCGAGACGGATGAAGTCGTGGGCGCGTGCCTCGTCGAACACCTCTATTTCGTGCTCGGCACCGAGCGCGCCGACAAGGTCGGCGGTGTCGTCGGACCGTTCCGACACATATGTCGCCGGGCGAAACCAGGCCAACCGCATTGACGTTTCCCGGTCGGTTCTATAGCATGAAAAGGTTGCGAAACTCTTCACAAGCGCGCAGAGCAGCGTGCGTTTGTGACTCCGAGTGTTTCCCTTCGAGTTGAGAGGTCCATGGACGGCTGGCTGGGCGTAGTCATCATGATCGGCCTCGGCATTGGCTTCGCTGCGACGATGATCGGCGCATCGATGCTGCTGGGCCCGAAAAATCCCACGCCCGAGAAGCTCGCGCCGTACGAGTGCGGCATGCCCGCGGTGGGCGACGCTCGCGAGCGGCACTCGGTCCAGTTTTATCTCGTGGCGATGATCTTCCTGCTCTTCGACATCGAGATCGCCTTTCTCTATCCCTGGGCGCTGGCGTTCCGAGAGCTGGGCTGGACCGGGTTTTTCCAGCTCCTGACGTTCTTCGGAATCCTCTTCGTCGGCTACGTCTACGTCTGGCGCAAGGGCGTGCTCGATTGGGGGCCGGCCCTGCGCCGCCCGCGAACCGAAGCGCAGCCACGGAAGGTAGCGTAGACACATGGCTACGGCAGTACAACCACAGCAGCACGACCACGGCCTCGTCGATCCTGAGCTCCCATTCCTGACCACCAAGTTCGAGTGGCTGGTGCAGTGGGCGCGCCGGTCGGCGATTTGGCCCGCACAGTTCGGCCTGGCCTGCTGCGCGATCGAGATGATGGCGATGGCCGCCAGCCGCTACGACATCGCGCGTTTCGGCGCTGAAGTATTCCGCGGCTCGCCGCGCCAGTCGGATTTGATGATTGTGGCCGGCCGCCTCTCACGCAAGATGGCGCCGGCCATGCGCCGCGTCTACGACCAGATGCCCGACCCGAAGTGGGTGATTTCCATGGGGGCGTGCGCCTCGGTCGGCGGTGTCTTCGATAACTACGCCATCGTTCAGGGTGTCGATCAGGTCGTTCCAGTGGACGTCTTCGTTCCCGGATGCCCGCCGCGTCCGGAGTCGTTGATCTACGGCATCGTTCAACTGCAACAGAAGATCGAACGGTCCCGCGCCTAGTCCATGGAATCTGCTGCCGTCATCGAGATTCTGCAGTCGGCTGTGCCCGGCGCCGCGTATGAAGTGGGCCCCAGCGTGGACATGCCGACGATCTATGTTCCGGCCGAGCACCTGGTCGCGACATGCGGTGTGCTGCGCAATCTGCCGACGCTCCAGTTCAACGTGCTCATCGAGGTGACCGCGGCCGACTACCTGCCGCACGAGCCGCGCTACGAAGTCGTGTATCACCTCCTGTCGGTGCCCAATCGACAGCGCCTGCGAGTGAAAGTGCGCGTCGGGACCAACGGTTCGCTGCCGACCGTGCAGAGCATCTGGCGTGGCGCGGGCTGGCCCGAGCGCGAAGTGTGGGACATGTTCGGGATCGTCTTCGACAACCACGGCGACCTCCGTCGTCTGTTGATGCCCGAGGATTGGGATGGGCATCCCGCTCGCAAGGACTATCCGGTGCAGATTCGCAAAGCGGCGCAGACCTATGAGCCGCTCGAGGTCAGCGAGACGGAGTTCAGGGCGAACATCGAACGGGATCGGTTGAAGAGGACGCATTGAGCGAGATTCGCACCGAAACGATGACCGTCAACATGGGGCCGCAGCACCCCAGCACGCACGGCGTGCTCCGTCTGGTGCTCGAGCTCGATGGCGAGATCATTCAGTCGGTGATGCCGACGATCGGCTACCTGCACACCGGCATCGAGAAGACCGCCGAACAGAAAAAGTGGCAGCAGGTGGTCCCGCTCGTCGAGCGCATGGACTATCTCGCCGCGCAGTCGAACAGTCTTGCCTACGTCCTATCCGTCGAGAAGCTGCTCGGCCTGACGATGCCGCAGCGCGTCAATGACATTCGCGTGCTGCTCGCGGAGCTGCAGCGACTGGCCAGTCACCTGATCTGGATCGGCACGCACGCGATGGAAATCGGCGCGGTGTCGATGCTGTTCTACGCGGTTCGCGAACGCGAGCTGCTGCTCAACATCAACGAGCTGATTGCCGGCTTCCGGTTCTTCCCGAGTTACTTCCGCATCGGCGGCTTGCGCGAGGATTTGCCGCGCGGTTTCCACGATGCGGTGAACGAGTTCCTCGAACGCTTCCCGACGAAGATGGACGAGTTCGAGCGTCTGCTGACGAAGAACGACATCT
>DATCXH010000218.1:0-10459 GCA_036565925.1 Vicinamibacterales bacterium | reverse complement strand
GGTGCTGTGGCCGTCGGCACCGGTGTCGACGAACGTCGGGGTCTCGCGGTTGTCGATTCTCGCGCCGCCGGGGGAGCAGGTGTATCCCGACTCGACGGCGGTAGCCGTCTCGCCAGACGGCACGATGGTGGCGTTCGTCGTCGGGTCGGTTGCGCGATCGGAAAATGAGTTGTGGGTACGTTCGATCGGCTCGATGACTGCGCGCCGGCTTGAAGGAACCGAGAGTGCGGCGCTACCGTTCTGGTCGCCGGATGGCAGGCGCATCGGGTTCTTTTCTAACAGCAAGCTGAAGATCGTGCCGGCGTCCGGCGGCCGTGCCGAGACGTTGTCTGACGCACCGAGCGGACGAGGGGCGGTGTGGACGCGCTCCAACGTCATCATCTTCGCACCCGATGCTGGCGGGCCATTGTTCCGGATCGCCGCGAGTGGCGGAACGCCTGTGCCGGTGACGAAGCTCGATTCGGCGCGCCACGAGTACGGGCATCGTTTCCCGACGCTCCTTCCTGACGGCGATCACTTTCTCTACGCCGCGCTGCCCGGGAAGAACGGGAAATTCGAGATCTTCGCCGGGGCCCTATCCGACGATGCCGCTCGGACCACGGTCGCCTCGCTCGAAGCCGCGCCAGTTTACGCCGATCCGGGATGGCTCCTCTATGCGCGTCAGAATGTGCTTGTCGCGCTGCCGTTCGACGCACGCGCGCTCAAGGTCACCGGCGATCCGGTTGTCCTCGGCGATGAGCCGGCAATGATCCTCGATCCCTCCCTGTCGTGGACAGCAGGCCGTTCCGTCTCAGTGTCCGAGTCGGGGTCGCTTGGGTACTATTCGGCCTCGTCACTGAACACGATCGCCACGTGGTACGACGCGAACGGGGCACCGGCTGGCACGCTCAATCTGCCGCCTGGCCATTACGAGTCGATCACCATCTCACCCGACGGATCGCGAGGCGCGCTCGTGCGCTCCACTTCTCCATCCGAGTCGGACATCTGGCTGGTCGACCTGAGTCGCGGTGGCGCGACGCCGCTCTCCTCCGGGCGAGGACGCAACGACAATCCCGTCTGGTCGCCCGATGGTGCCCGCGTCGTCTGGTCCGCCGATCGCGACGGAGGTCAGAGTCTGTTCGTGAAGACTGTGAACGACGCAGCGCCCGAACAGCTGCTCTTCAAGGGAGATTCGCCGTTCAAGAACCCTGTGGACTGGTCGCACGACGGCATGTGGATCGTGATAACGCAGCTCGATCAGGACACGTCGCAGAACGTGTGGCTGCTCGACGCATCCAGCACCAAGCCGCCGTCGGTGATCGTTCGCGGGCCCGTGCGCGACAACGGCGGCCCCGTGTCGCCGGACGGGCGATGGGTCACGTTTACGTCAGAGGACAGCGGGCGCTTCGAAGCTTATATACAGTCCTTTCCAACGCCGGGCCGCCGGGTGCAAGTCTCGGACAGCGGCGCGGTGCGATCGTGGTGGACGCGCGACGGCCGGCAGCTCGTGCTCCTCGGCAGCGATCTCCGCACGTTGTCGCGGGTCGATCTGACGTCTGGAGACACGCTCGGCGTAGGCACACCCAAACAGTTCGCGAAGTTGCCAGCCGATCTCGTATGGGTCGATGCCATGCCAGACCGTCAGCGCTTCCTGGCCATCGCGCCCGAGCGAACGAGCACTGGTTCGGTCACTCTCGTCCAGAACTGGCGCGCGGCGCTGGCGCCGGTGAAGTGAGAATCTATGACGCTCCGGTTGTTCGCGATGACCATGGCTCTCCTCGTGTCGAGTGCGCAGACGACGCGTCAGCAGGTGCCGATCTTCGAGCCCGATCCGTTGTGGTTCGAGGCGCTGCCGAACAAATGGGTCACCGGCCAGGTCGGCGGTGTCGCCGTCGACTCACACGATAACGTCTGGGTCTTCCATCGACCGGCGACAATCCCCGACGGCGAGAAAGCCGCTGCGCTCAATCCTCCACAGGCGGAGTGCTGCATTCCCGCTCCATCGGTGCTGCAGTTCGCGCCGAACGGCAAGTTCGTGAAGGCCTGGGGCGGGCCAGGGCAAGGCTACGAGTGGTTCACCACCGAGCACGGCATCTTCGTCGATGCGCAGGACAACGTCTGGCTCAGTGGCAGCGCGAAAGAGGACAACCAGATCCTGAAGTTCACGAGCGACGGGAAGTTCGTGATGCAGATCGGTCACTCCGGTAAGAACAAGGGCAGCAACGACACGGAGAACCTTGGTGGACCTGCGGGTCTCTTCGTGCACCCGAAGACGAATGAGCTATTGGTTGCCGACGGCTACTTCAACCATCGCGTGATCGTCTTCGACGCAAAGACCGGCGCTTACAAGCGTCACTGGGGCGCGTACGGCAAACCGCCCGACGACAATTACAAATTCCCGGTGCGTGCCGAGCTCGTGAAAGCGCCGCCGCCGCAATTTCACAATCCCGTCCACTCGGTCGTTGTCTCGAACGATGACCTCGTCTACGTTGCCGATCGCACGAACAATCGCTTTCAGGTGTTCAGGCTCGACGGCACGTTCGTCAAAGAGGTCTTCATCGCGAGGAACACGCTGCAGGCCGAAGGCACCGTGCACCACTTCGTCCTGTCACCCGACAAGGCGCAGCAGTTCCTCTACGTCGTCGATGGCTCGAACAAAGTCGTGCGCGTGCTGAATCGTCAGACGCTCGAGATCGTTGCAAACGTCGGCGGTCACGCGGGACACAACGCGCGCGAGTTCTTCCACATCCACAGCGCCGCCGTAGACTCGAAGGGCAATCTGTATCTGGGCGAAGTCAACAACGGCCAGCGCTACTATCGGTACACCTTCAAAGGGATGGGACCCGCTGCGACACGGTGACGGATCTCACACGGAGGCACGGAGCGGGCGGCGCCGCCCATCCGAACCGTCACCGTGGATCGCTAAAGTCATTACACAGTTTGTGCGAGTTGAGGGTGTATCCACCGATCCATCCACAGTGACGGATTGGAATCAGCGGGGCGCCGCGCGAAGCGCGGCAGGGACTGCGGTGAGACCGGGATCATGAGTGCCTCAGCGAAGCAGACGGGCATTCATGATGACGGTCGCACCGCGGTCCCTGTGGCGGCCCGCAGGGCAGGCCGCCCCGCTCGACTCCGTGACCTCCGCGCCTCTGCGCCTCCGTGTGGAATCCGGCACTGTGAGATCTGCCGACCGGAACGTTCGCGGGGATGCGAACGCCGCGAACACGTCAGTTCTCAGATGGCCGTTCGAGGCGCGGTCGATCACTCACCTCCATCCACGCTTCGCTGCGCGCGGTGCCCGCGTTTCCGCGGATCGCCACGTCATCCGGATTGTGTGAGTTGAGAGTGTGTCCACCGATCCATCCACAGTGACGGCTCGGAGAGACGGGGCCCCGCGTAGCGGGCAGGGGATGAGATGAGACCGCGATCACGAGTGCTTCTGCGAAGGCATCGAGCATTCGTGATCGTGGTCACATCTCATTCCCTGGGCCGGCCGGAACGGCCGGCGGCCACGTCGACTCCGCGACCTCCGCGCCTCTGCGCCTCCGTGTGGAATCCGGCACTGTGAGATCTGTTTACCGAAACGTTCAAGGGAGTGCGGACGCCGCGAACACGTCAGTTCTCAGATGGCCGTTCGAGCTGATCGATGACCAGCGTCTCTCGGACCGCGTGTGCGGGCTCGAGCTTCAGACCGAGCTGTTCGTGAATGGCAGTGAAGATCGACGGCGCAAGATCGGCGGTCGGCGTCTCGCTCTGCGCTCCACGCCCGCGTCCGCGTCCTCCCTGCTCTGAGGTCCTGTCAAACGTCAGCAGAATCCGATAGCTCCCGCTCAGGCCCGTCTTGTCGATGACGAATCGTCCTGAGGGAGCCCGCAGCACCCGCGCGAGTACCGGCATCGTCGTGTCGCCTTCCATGCGATCGCCAGTCATTCGGAATGAACAGGGTGGCGGAGGCAGGTTCCGGTCAGCCCTGCCGGCAGGCGGTCCATCGCCTCGCCTTCCGATGCCGCCGAATCCGCCACGTCCGGCCCCCGCGAAGCCACGTCCCCTGCCTCGCGCACCACTATCTGCGTTGTTCGGTACGCAGTCGGCTTCAGACGGCTTCATCGCTGGCCCGAGCCGGCCATCCTTTCGCGCCACCACCAAGTCGTAGACCGGCTGGTCGCGATCCTCGTAGTGAGCCGACAGCTTGAATCGATCGGCGAGCATCGCCCGTACCATCGCCGCCTCTTGTTCTGGCGTTGCACTCGAAAGCGACGAGGTCGCCACGACGTCGTAACGCTCGGTCGTCGCCCATCCAGGCAAACCGACGATATCGGCGGGCGTGGTGAGGGAGTAGGCGCGAGAGATCAACAGCGCGGTGGGCACGTTCAGCATCGTGAGGCCACCGTCTGGACGCTGCGTAACCGTGGGCCCGAAGCGGCGGAAGGGCGGGGTCGCGGCGGCGGCCGCTTCATGCGGCTTCACGGACACGACGTCGAACGTCACGTCCTCTGACGCGGTTGGCGCCGCCTGCGTCTGCGCGCGGGGCGCGGCGAACGCGCAAAATATGACGACTGCGACCCACAGCGTGAGCCGTCGCGTCATCTCACACCTCACAGCCTGTCGAGGACAAAAGCGGCTCCAATCGCAGTATAGTGCCGCCATGCACAGACGAGATTTTCTGGCCGGCATGGCCGCGGCCCCGCTTGCCGCGATCGCGCGACCCGAACAGGCATCGGCCGCCCAGGCCGGCGCCACGACGCCCAAGCGCAACCCGATCAGACAGAGCGTGATGGCGTCAGTGTGGGGCAATACGAAGAACTCGTTCGAGGAGCGCTGTCAGATCCTGTCCAAAATCGGCTTCAAGGGCGTGGACCTGCCGACGGTTGAGCAGGTGCCGATCATGAAGAAGTACGGCCTGGCACCGGCGATGATGACCGGCGCGGGCACGACCTTTCAGGACGGCCTGATCCGCAAAGAACTCCACGACAAGTTCGAGGCCGCGTTCAAGACCGGCATCGATGCGTGCGCGTCAGTCGGCTGTCCGAACCTCATCGCCATGCCCGGCGAGAAGCGCGGCATGTCGCGCGACGAGACGGTTGCCAACACGGTCGCGATCCTCAATCGCGTGAAAGGCTATGCCGAGCAGAAGAACGTGACGCTGTGCATGGAGATCACCAACTCCAAGGTCGCCGCCGATCAGCGCACCGACCAGACGTTCAATCACCTCGACTGGGGTTGGGAGGTGTGCAAGAAGGTCGCGTCGCCGCGCGTGAAGGTTGTCTACGACATCTATCACGTGCAGATCATGGACGGTGATGTCGTCAGAAATCTCCGCGAGAACCTCGATTACATCTGCCATATCCACGTCGCCGGCGTGCCGACGCGGCAGGAAATCGACGACACGCAGGAACTGAACTACCGCTTCATCGCCAACGCGATTGCCGAGTCTGGGTACACAGGGTTCGTTGCCCACGAGCACCGACCGGGGCCGGGACGGGATCCGATCAAGAGCCTCGAACAGTGCTTCGCGATCATGAATGTGTAGTCTCCGCCTTTAGGCGGACTCCGGTAGATCCGCCCCGCGGATCGCCAATTTGGGGGTCGACATGAAACGAACCTTCATCCCCCTGGTGGTCGTCGTCAATCTGCTTCTGTGTTCCACCGCCTTTGGCCAGAACTCCGGCAGCGCGGGGCAGACTGTACGCCCAGGCGCGCCGGCCGGCGCACAGCTCCCCGGCATGCCGCCTGCTCGCGACGGACGCAACGCCACACAAACCGGCACCGCGCGGCTGCGCGGACGCGTCGTCAGCGCGCACGACGGCGCGCCGCTGCGGCGTGCGCAGGTGACAGCGTCGGTTGTTGAAAATCAGATCCGGCGGACCACGACGACTGATGCCGATGGCCGCTATGAGTTCCTCGATCTCCCCGCCGGACGATTCTCGGTCACCGTGAACAAGACCGGGTACGTCTCGCTGCAATACGGTCAGCGGCGCACGTTCGAAGCCGGCACGCCGATCACTCTCGCGGAAGGCCAGCAGGTCGAGCGCATCGACTTCAGTTTGCCGCGCGGAGCGGTCATCTCGGTGCGCATCACCGACGACTTCGGCGATCCGCTCGCGGGAGCAAACGTGCAAGTCCAGCGCTATCAGTACGGACCTGACGGTCAGCGGCGTTTGACGCCAGCGCCGGGCGGCGCCATTCTGGGCCTCGCGTCCACTGACGACCGCGGTGAGTTCCGCGCTTACGGCCTGATGCCCGGCGAGTACGTGGTCAGCGCCTCGTACCGCAACATGCTCATGCCCCCGACCGGCAATGCCGGCGATACGAGCGAAGGCTTCTCTCCGACGTTCCATCCAGGCACTGTCAGCGCGAACGAGGCGCAGGCGATTTCGGTCGCCAACGGGGAAGAAGTGTCGGTGCAGTTCTCGATGGTCGCCGCGCGGTTGGCGAAGATCAGCGGCACGGTGGTGGATTCGGAGGGACGTCCAGCGGCCGGTGCGATGCTGATGGTCATGACGCGCCAGGGGACCGGCGGGTTCAGCTACGGTGCGGGTTCGGTGGCACCTGACGGCTCGTTCACGCTCACCGGCATCGCTCCCGGTGAGCTTTCGATCGATGTGCGGCCCGTACCCCGTCCGGGCGCGACGGGTGGCGAATTCGCGTCGATGCCGATCGTTGTGTCGGGCGCCGACATCAGCAACGTTCGCATTGTGACGGGGAAAGGCGCCTTGATCAGCGGCCGCGTCGTGTTCGAGGGGACGTCCTCTCGAACAGCGCCGGGTGGAAACCCGCTGCGCGTCTTTCCGGCACCCGCCGACCCATCGCGGCCGTTTCTCTCATTTGGCGGATCGGATCCGCTCACCAACGGCGTGCTCGACGACTCAGGAGCATTCCAGCTTTCAGGCAGCGCCGGACGCGTGTTCCTCACAGTAGCGGCCGGGCCGTCGTGGGTCATGAAATCTGTCACGCTCGACGGAGAAGACATCACCGATGAGCCGCTCGACTTGACGGGGAAACAGTCGGTATCGGGTGTGGTGATCAGAATGACCGATCGCCTGACCCAGATTGCCGGCCAGGTGACGGATGCACGCGGGCAGACGCTGCGCGACTACGTGGTGGTGATCCTGCCGGCAGAGTCCAAGCAGGAGCCGGTCGCCGCGGGCCGATCGATCCGGACCACTCGACCGGATTCGAACGGGCGATTCCAGACGCGCGGGATGCGTCCTGGACGCTACGTCGCAACCGCGATCGAGGACCTCGAGCAAGGGCGGCAGTTCGCACCCGAGTTCCAGGAACAGCTTCGCCGGAGCGCACGCGAGTTCTCGGTTCGTGAAGGCGAAAGTGTGACGCTCGATCTGAAGTTGACGAACGGTTTCTAGTGTCTGCCTTTCAGCCGACCATGGCCGCCTGAAAGGCCTTACTTCGACAATGCCGTGATCAGGCGGTACTGAAACTCCAGATCCTCGTTGAACTGTTTCACGCCGACCCGCTCGTCGCGGCCATGCGCGCGCACGTCGTCAATGTCGTCGAACAGACCGTCCACTCCGAACGTCGGGATACCGGCATTCCGCATGAAGAGACCGTCGGTCGCACCCGTGCTCATCACCGGAACGACCGGCACGCCAGGGAACATCGACTTCACGATCGTCTCAGTCGCCGTCATCACATCTTCCCTGAGCACCGCCGGTTTGCTGGGGGTGGCTTCGTCAACCAACGAGATCTGAATCCCCGAATCCGCCACCACCTTTGTGAGTTCGGCGACGACCGATGCGACCGACACGCCTGGCACGATCCGGCAGTTGACATTCGCGGTCGCCAGTTGCGGGAGCGCGTTCGGCGCATGACCGCCGTCGAGACGCGTGGCTACGCACGTGGTGCGCAGCAGCGAGTTGAAATACGGCGACTGCGCCGAGAGACGCGCCGCAGCCGCGCGATCCATCGGCTCTTTCGCGACGGCGAGCATGTCGGCCTTCGTCTGCGCATCGAGCTGCGCCGGGGCCGCGCGCGTGAAGTAGGCGCGGGTGATGTCGTTCAACTGCGGTGGGAACTCGAACGCGGCCAGGCGCGACAGCCCAGCGGCAAGCCGGTAGATCGCGTTGTCCTTCACCGGCATCGAGCTGTGACCGCCGCTATTGCGCACTTCGAGCTTCAGATCCTGATAGACCTTCTCGGCTGCTTGCACTTCGTTGGTGACGTACTTGCCTTTACGCATCACGCCACCACCGCCCTCGTTGATGGCGAACTCTGCATCGATCAGCGAGCGATGGTTACCGAGCAGCCACTTCACGCCATTCTCGGGGCCGCCCTCTTCGTCCGCGGTCAGCAGCAGGATGATGTCACGCGACGGCGCATAGCCTTCGGACTTGAGCCGTAACAGATTCGCGACGAACACTGCTGCCATCGTCTTATCGTCGGCGGTGCCACGGCCGTAGAAGTAGCCGTCCTTCTCGGTGAGCACGAACGGATCCATCGACCAGTCCTCACGCTTCGCTTCGACGACGTCGAGGTGAGCCATCAGGATCATCGGCCGCTTCGCGCCCGTGCCGCGATAGCGCACGACAAGATTGCCGCGCTTCGGCGACGGCCCGAGCACACGCACGTCGGCGTCTGCGAAACCGGCGGCCTTGAAGCGTGCGGCCATCGCCTCGGCAGCCTTCGTCGTGTCGCCAACGGAATGCGTCGTGTTGATCTCCACGAGCTGCTTGAAGATCTCCTTCGCGCGAGCCTCGTGCGCGGCGTTCTGCGCGAAGAGCACGACGGGCATCAGCATCGCTGACGCGCCGATCACCGCACACACACGCGATATCACTGGTGTCATTAGCCTACTTCCCCATCGGCACTCGACGACGAAGCTCGTCGAAGAAGTTCTGCACGAACATCAACGTATGCTCGGCCTTCATTCCGTCGGCCGCCGCCGGCATCATCAGCAGCAGACGACCATCCGGTGCGAGATCGAATCCCGGAGTGGCACCTGGTGTTGCGGCAAGTACTCGCGGCTTCTCGTTCGAGAACGAATCTGCCGTCGCGTGATAGGCGGCCGCCATGACCTGGTTGCCGGAGCGGTAGAGGATGTCGCGACCTTTTGCCGGCCAGACTGGCCACGTACCACCATTGTTGGACACCTGCCACTTTCCTCCAGTGGCCGAGGCGGGGAATGGTCGCACGTAGATCTCAGACCGGCCCGACTCGTTCGATTCGTACGCGACCCACCGGCCATCGGGCGACAACGCAGCGTTCAGATTCGCAGATTGCGTCATCAGGTACGGCTCCGGCGTGCCGGCCTTCAAACGATCACCCTGCTCGAGCGACACGGTCCAGATCTGCGGCGAGCCGGCGATTTCGTGATAGGCGAGGCGCGTACCATCGGCTGAGATCGAGTACGGGAACGAAATGCTTTTCGTCGCCACCAACTGCTGCGGCGGACCGCCACCATCGGCGCGGGTCCAGAACAACCCGTTCCCGATCGAGCCGCAGATGATGTATCTCCCATCCGGGCTCCAGATCGCACTGGCAAACGTCTGTGTGCCGAATGTCAGCCGGGTCATCGAGTCACGCTCGATGTCATAAATCCACACATCCTGATTCGCGCCATCCCTGACCGTCGTCGCGAGTTTCTTACCGTCGGGCGACACTCGAGGCGTGCTCGCATATCGCACGGCCCGAGCCCGCAGGTCCTGACGCTTTCCGGCAGCGTCGAACCACGCCAACGTGGAGGAGCCCGCTTCGCGTGACGTGGTGCGGCGATAGACAAGCGTTCCCTCTCGCGAGATATCCAGTTGCGGGATGCCCGCTGCAGGGTCGTAGGCCACGTCGGTCAGAACCGGCACAGCCACGCCACGCGGCTCCCTCGCGGCGACATCAAACGGCATGGCGAAGACGGTGTTGCGGTTCGCGTACATCAGATGGCCGCTGGGAAGATAGCGAGCGGCAGTTCCTCCACGCGCGATGGTCTTGCGGCTCCCATCCTTCAATGACAAGACGTCAATAAACGCGGTGTCCGTATTGGGTGGTGTGGAATACACCGCGATTAATGCGTCGGTGCCACCGGGCAGCATCGATGGCGTGGCATAAAAGGTTTCTGCACCGGATGGGGCAAGGATCTGCGTCGGTGCACCACCATCGGCAGATCCACGCAACAGTCCCTGCCTCACGCCAGAACCCACAAGAAGACTGCGGTCATCGGGCCAGGCGACTCCGGCAAAAATCGCCGCTTCCATCAGCGGCACTGGAGCTCCACCGCTCACCGCGACCTTCTTGAGACGGTTGCCGTCGAAGAACACCACCCACTGCCCGTCGGGTGAGAAGGATGGATTTGCCGCGCCTTCCGTGCCGGCGATCTCGGTCGCGCGCGGTTGATCGAGGGCGCGCACAAACAGCCTTACTGATTCGCCCCCGGCAGTTGCGAGATACGCGATGCGCCTTCCGTCTGGAGAAATCGCGACAGAACTTGGCGTTGGGATCACGAGTGGCGGCAGCGTCACGTCCGAACCGA
>DATCXH010000159.1:0-4651 GCA_036565925.1 Vicinamibacterales bacterium | reverse complement strand
CCCTGCCGCCATCGCTTCGTTGACGACGACGCCCCATTCATCTTCGAGCGTGGGCAGGACGAGAATCGAGGAACGGCCGTAGACGCTCGGCAACTCGTCGTACGCGACATTCCCGAGAAATCGGACGACGAGATTGGGCGGGCGCGGCACGGCGTCGAGCGCAGCACGTTGCGGGCCGTCGCCGGCAAGGTGAAACTCGATTCTGCGGTGCGGGTGACGCTCTGCCCAGGCCGCCAGGAGTCTGAGGAACTCGAGGATGCCCTTGCGGGGAATGAGGAGCCCGGCATAAACGAGTGAGATCGTCTCAGCATCGGGTCTCTCGACCGGCATCGCCGAAAACGCGGCGACGTCAGCCGTCTGTGGAACGCGCGTCACCCGCACCGGCGGAATCCCTTGTGCGGTGATGTACCGCGCACCGCTGGCGCCATTCACCAGGACACCGTCCGCCTGGCGTAACAGTGCTGGCCGAAGCTGCTCGCGCGCAAATCCCCGGCGCTGCTCGGTGCGCTCGGACACCGTCGCCCACAGGAGCAACCGAACGTCCGGATGCAGTTGCTTGTAGGCCGCAGCCAGCCACGAGCGCACGCCGAGCTCCCCCGAGAGGATAACGTCGGGCTGAAAACGTCGGAGCTGCGCGATCGTGTCGTACGGCACGTGCACGAAACTCTCGTCGCGAAATCCGCCGGGACGTTTCCATCGCTTCCGTACGGACACACTCCGCTGCACGACGACGGGCAGGTCGGCCCACTCGGCGGGCCACGGCCGGTTTGCCTCGACCGGGGTTGAGATGAGAACCTGCAGTTCCCGAACTTCAGCGCGCAGGGCACGAAAGACCGAGATTCTGTACGGTGGGATGAAATTCACCAGCAACGCCACGCGGCAGTCACGACTCGTCATCATTGGTGCCCCATTTGCGCCAGGCGCGAGCGGATCGACCAGAGGGCGAATCGAGCCACGTCCACGGTGTAGATCAGCACGAACAGCTTCCATCCCTTCGCAAACTCCTCGTAGGCCAGGGGCCGTCTCTCGCGCGTGGCCCGCGCGGTCAATCGATACCGCGCGTACCGCTGATAGCGAGTCGAGGACAGCCATCGCCGAAACGGATCGGGCAGCGCGTGTCGATATGCGACGAGTGCGTCCGGCAACGAGGCGAACGTACACCGATCCGCCATGCGGCAGAACAGCTCCAGGTCTTCCGCCAACAGCACGTCCGGGCAGTACCCCCCGTAGCGACGGAAGGCCTCGACCCGCAACATCGACGCCCCGTGGGCAAGCCCCATCCGCCGGCGCTCGAGACGTTCTCGAATGCGCGCCGAGGTGAGCGGGAAGCGCACCACCACCGTGGGTGTGCTGGATCCGGTGAAATGCGCGACCTGTGCCGAGACGACATCGACGTCGGGATGAGCATCCAGATAGGCGACCTGCAGCGCGAAGCGTGTCGGAACAGAGATGTCGTCGCTGTCGCAGATGGCGATGTAGCGGCCTCTCGCCTGCTCGACGGCGAGATTGCGCGCGATCGATCGTCCCCTGTTCCTGTCGCATCTGATCGTTCGGATCCGCGGATCGACATATTGCTTCAGCACATCGGGCGTGCTATCGGTCGAGCCGTCGTCGACGACGATGAGTTCCCAATTCGGCAGGGTCTGGGCCAGCAGACTGTCGATGGCCGCGCCGATGTAGGGTGCGGTGTTGTAGGCGCACATGATTGCGGAGACAACGGGCGTCGCTGCCGCCGTCGGCAGCTCAGACGCCATCCGGGGCTCGTAGGCGCCCGAGCCGGAGTCCGTGTGGAACCCACGAGACGCTATTCGCGAAGCTGCGCCGCGATCGAGGCGACGCGTGAGTCGTTTGTCGATGATCGCTTGTACTGCGGGAACGTGTCGTAGCTGCATTTCCACACGGTCTCGGACTCGCGTGGCCCCGAGCGCGTCATTCATCAGATCGCGTATCTCGTGGTCGGTGACGTGCGATACGCAATCCTCCATGTCCGCCAGGCGCCGCCGCAGCGCGCTGCGGTCGTCCGTGTCCAGCGCAGCGAGTCCAATGCGGGCGGCGAGCGCCGTCACCGTCTGCACGCCAAAGCGGGACGCGACCTGGTCCCGCAGCATCGAGCCGACCCCGCCCCATGCATTCCGGTCGGCGTACATGCGACAGAGGGCATTCGGTAAGCCATCGAGCGACGCCGACACGATGCCACCCCGGAGATGGCCGACGACTTCGACCTGGCTATTGTTCACGTGTGGAGTACTCGCGGTGATGACCGGACACTCACACAACATCGACTCGGTCATCACGTAACCAAAACTTTCGCCGAAGCGTGCCGCGTGCACGAAACAATCGAGCGACGAATACACATCCGCGAGCGCTCCATCGTCGTCAGTGAGTGGCAGCTCGACGATCAGGCGCTGCACGTGTTGCGGAAGTCTCTTGACGTGGCGGCGCAGGTTGTCTGGAAGACCGACGAGGAGGAGTCGAGCGTCTGGCGTCAGACGCGCGAGCGATGCGAACGCCTCGAAGAGAATCGGATGCCAGTTGGCTCCATTTGGTTGGCCCACGCGGCCACACACGAACTCGTGTTCGCCGATACCGAGGCGGGCGCGGAACTGGCGGCGCTGCTCGGCGCCGACGCGTCGGAACGAGTTGGGTTCGACCGGATTCGGAACGACGACTCCAATCTGAGAGCTGTCCCGCCACCGGAGCCATCGGTGCCATCGCCACAGACACCATTTGCTCAGATGCATGTGCACGTCGATATAGCGTCGTGCCTCGGATGTATCCACTCGACCGAAGACGTTGGTCTCAATGATCCGCCGATTGGGTGTGCGCAGGCGCCGCAACATGTCGGTCTCCACCGCGGAGGCGACTCCGACCCGATGGATGTGAATGAGATCGGGCTTGAATGCCTCGGCCGCGTCCAGCGCACGCGGTAGGCCGGCGCCGCCGATAAACACTTCGACCCCGTTCTCCTCGAGGTGCGCCTGGCGGAGACCGCCGTCCTGCCACGCCAGCACCGCAACAGCATGGCCGAGCCGCTGGAACCCGAGCGAAAACGTCTCCACCGCGCGCTCGGTGCCGCCCCTGCCCAGGCTCGCTCCTATCGACAGAATGCGCATCGATCACTCCGTTCCCCGGGTGCCAGCGTCGGGGTCACACTGATGGCGCGAGAAGACCTCGACACTGCCCCCCTCGTAACGGCGGACGACGCGGTGGTGGACGAGCCCGGCATCGCGCAGCAGGTCACGGGACCGGTTCTCGTCGTTGATATACGGATGCAACTCGATGACGAGGGTCGCCACGCGCCGCAGCAGGTCGGGGTATGACTCGCAGAACATTTCCTCCGCACCCTCGATATCGCATTTCAACAGCGATATCGTCCGGTCCGGCACCAGCCGTTCTAAGTCGATGAATGGCACCTCCGTCCGGGAGAATGACTGGCGTGTGTGGATCGAATTCATGCCGCTCTGCGCGGATGTGGAGATCCACGCCGATCCAGTTCGTCGTCCAACCAATCCATGTCGTGCCGCGCATCGGTCGGCGATTGCCGGTTGTTCGAGCTGGTGTCGGAGTTGCGCATACGTGTGTGCGGCGCCCTCGACGGAGATCAGTTCGAACGGCTCATCTGGCCGCGCGCGGCACCACAGGTCGGCGAAGCGCAAGGCGAAGTAGCCGACGTTGGCACCCAGATCAACGATGAGCGGTCGGGGAACAGACGAGGCGATGACTGAGCGAATCGCGCGGTCGTATTCCCCGTCGACGAACACCTCGTTATACACAGCCCAGTCGGAGGCATTCGTAATCGCCACGCGGACGCCGCAGGTCAAGGTGTGATTGAGCTCTCGTCCCGACCAGCCCATGAGCTGCCGCGAACGTGCGCGGGCCTGCCGTATCGCGCCGAGCAGGGGCTCGGGTAATCGTCTCTTCAACGTCACCGTCATCGACATAGCGGCCTCAAGACATGGACGCGACCGATCCTCGCAACCACTGCGCGGTCAGTCGTCGTCTGATCGCCAGCGATGCCGCCGATGTGAGCACGAGGGTGATCGCGGCACCGGTGATTCCCCACAACGACATGCACACAAGCGCGCCCACCAGCGTCACCGGAACGGTGAGTGCCACGCTCGCGAGATGCAGTCGCGGACGTTGTACGGCACTCAGCAGCATCGTGTATGCCGCGGCGGTCCCATCGAGGAGCGTTGCGGCACCCACGATCGGAATCAGGAACGCGTAGTCGGCGAATTTCTGCCCGTAGACGAGCCGCTCGAGGGGTGTATGCAAAAACGCGAGCGCCAGTTCGAACACAACGGCGCCGGCAACCACTGCTGCGAGGACGTAATTGGTCTTATCCCGAAGCGAACCCAATTCCCCGCGATGAAAGTCGCGCGAGAGTGAGGGCAACACCAGCGCGGAGATTGCCGTCACAACGTGACCGGCGGGTACGGCAAACACCTGCATCGCCCGCAACACGCCGACGGCGCCCAGACCGAGCAACAGCGTCGTCGCCAGCGTGAGGCCGGGCACGATCGCCGATTCGATACAGACCGCTCCAATCAGCCATCGCCCGTAGGTCCATCGCTCCATTGCCAGTTCGCGCAATGAAAGCCGTTCGGGCGCCGCTTCGCGGAACCGGAAGACGCCAGCGCGTGTCATCAGA
>DATCXH010000656.1:0-2653 GCA_036565925.1 Vicinamibacterales bacterium | reverse complement strand
TGTGCTGTTGATCGCGTGCGCCAACGTCGCGAATCTGCTGCTCGCACGTGGTACCGCGAGGAGCCAGGAAATCGCGATGCGGTTCGCGCTCGGCGCGAGTCGCGCGCGCGTGGTTCGCCAGTTGCTCACCGAAAGCCTGCTGATCGCGATCGCGGGAGGCGTGCTCGGCTCGGTGCTGGCGCTGTGGTCGTTCCCGGCGCTCGTCGCGCTCGTGCTTCCCGCCGTGTTTCCTCCGGAGATTCCAGCCTTCACGTTCGATCTGAATTTCAGCCCCGACGTCCGGGTGCTGTCGTTCGCTGTGTTGCTGACACTCGGTACGAGTCTGGTGTTCGGATTACTCCCGGCGCTGTACGTGTCGAAAGCCGATCTGAATGGCGTGATCAAACAGGACGCCGCCGGCGCCGGCAGCAGTCGTCGAGGTCGACGGTTACGCGGCACGCTCGTCGGCGTGCAGGTCGCGGTGAGCATGGTGTTGATGATGGCGACCGGGCTGTTGCTACGCGGACTGTACACGACGTACACGATCGACCCGGGCTTCACCTACCGCGGCATCTCGTTCCTGTCGTTCGGCACCGAGTACGGTCCGGCGACGCTGGTGAACCAACGCTTGATGGATCAGGTCGCAGCGCTGCCGGGTGTCGAAGCGGTCGCCTTTGCCGCCCAGACGCCATTGGGCGAGTCGATGATGGGCGCTGCCGTTCGCCTTCCGGGAGAGAGTAAGCAGGCGCAGCGATTCGCGGAACTCGACGCTGTCACGCCGGGCTATTTCTCACTGCTCAATATTCGAATCGTCCGCGGCCGCAACTTCACCGACGCGGAGAGTGCGAATGCGGCGCAACAACGCGGTACACGTCCCGTCATCATCAGCGAAACCGCGGCTCGCACTCTGTGGGGTGAAGCGGACCCAATCGGCCGGACGCTGCTTCAGGACGACATGCGAGTTGGCGATATCACGCTTCAGGTCGTTGGCGTGGCAGCCGATGCGCAGTTGACCGCACTCGGAACCGTCGTGCCCTACATCTATCAGGTCGGCCAACCGGGTGGCGTGCTGCTGGTCAAGAGTCGCGCGGATTTCGCCGCGACCGCTTCAGGGATCCGATCGATCGTACGCGCCAGCGATCCAAGTGTCGCCTTCCGCGTGCTTTCATTGGAAGGCAACGTTGCGTGGTGGCGCGGCGTGTCCAGTATCGTGACGACGCTCGGTGCCGGACTTGGAGTGCTGGCACTCGTCCTTGCATCGGTCGGCATCTACGGCGTCGTGTCGTTCGCCGTCAGCAGACGTTACCGCGAAGTCGGTATTCGAATGGCGCTTGGGGCGACCGCACTCGATGCGCTCCGCACGATCCTGCGTCAGTCATTGCGTCCGGTCGTGATCGGAGCCGTCATCGGAATCATCGCCGCGAGTGGTGTGTCTCGTATTCTGTCGAGCGTACTATTCGGCGTGAGCCCGGCCGATCTCATCGGGCTCGGTGGTGCGGCGCTGTTCGTGTTCGCTGTTGCGCTCGCGGCAGGCGTAATCGCGGCCCGGCCCGTCACACGCACGGACGCGACGGCCATTTTGCGTTACGAATGATGGATTCCTGATTCTGAGCGCAGCGCTGCGGTCGATTTCGAGTGCTTGGCGAAGAATGCGTAGATGACGGCGTTCTCCTCAGAAGTTCAAGGTGAAATTCAGTCGCGCGTACCGTGGCGGATAAATCGCCGTCGGGTTGTTCCACGTACCGCCAGTCGTCGTGTTGCCGACGCTGTACTGGTACGTGCTGTCGTAGGTCGTCGCGTAGTTTGTGTTCAACAAGTTTTCGCCGTCCACGCCGACGTCCAGACGCTTCTTGCCGATGCGGAAGATCTTGGCGACGCGCAGGTCCACCTGGGTGCGGCGATTGTCCGCAAACAGGCGGTGATCGTTGTCGAGGAGCGTCACGATCGTGTTTCCTCCCGCGGTTCCCCCTGGTGGGATGCGGCCAAGCAACGTCTGGACGACACTGTTGGGGACGTTCCAGTTGGCGACGAGCCCGAGCGGCGGCTGTGAACGAATCGCGGTGCTGAGCAGCACGTCGACGCGCGGAATGGTGTAGCTGGCGAGACCGCGCACGGTCGTCTGATAGGGTGGCGTCAGACGGCAGTCGCGTGGATCGGGACTGTCGATCTTCACAACGGTCGCGCACGTGTCATCGATTTTGCGGCCGGTGTTCGTACCCAACTGAAGGGTCAGTCCCTGACGCGTACGCGCGTTGACCGTGAAGTCAACACCCTGCCAGTAGCTGGACCGAGCCGGTCCGAAGTCGGTTTCCCACGTGATGTAGTTCTGAGCGGGAATCGCCGCCGCCGCCGCCGTCGGCGTGTAGATCGTGATCGGATACCCCCCGCCATCTGGAAGCCGCGGGTCGGACGGCGCGTTGATCGTCCACGCGTCGTACTGTGATGGATCGCGAACCTGGTTGTCAGTGATGGTGAAGCTATAGAACGAGCGGCGTGCGTAGGCGACGTCCACCGACACGCGCGGGAGGACCTCGTGTTGCACGCCGATGCTCCACTGCCAGTCGTAGTCACGCGCGCCCCATCCCTTGAGCGTGTCCGGGTTCACCTGCGTCAGAAGGCCAGACACTCCGCCGAAGTTCAGGTTATTGCCGGTCAGCGCCGCACACTCTCCGTT
>DATCXH010000655.1:0-3251 GCA_036565925.1 Vicinamibacterales bacterium | reverse complement strand
ACCACGCCTGGCTGTCTTGGCAGCACGGTAAATCCGGTGCACCACTTCGATGACGCCGGTCGCGAGATTCGCAGCTTCGGCAGCGGCGTGTTCGTGTGGCCGCACGGCATTCACATCGATCGCGACGGCAATGTGTGGGTCGCCGATTCGCGTGGCGCCGAAGGGAAGGGCAGTGTCGTCGTGAAGTTCACGCCCGACGGCAAAGTCCTGCTGACGCTGGGCAAGCCAGGCGTCAGAGGCAATCCTCCCGATGCGTTGACCGATCCAATCGACGTCGTGACCGATCCGCGCAACGGCGACGTCTATGTCGCGGAGAGCCACACCGACGTCACCGATCCCAATCTCGTCGGACGCATCTCGGTGTTCGATCGGAGCGGAAAGTTTCTCCGCGTGATAGGCAGGACTGGCACCGGGCCAGGAGAGTTCCGGACGCCTCACGCCATCGAACTCGACTCGCAAGGTCGTCTCGTGGTCGCCGACCGGCACAACCATCGCATCCAGATCCTGACCAGGGAAGGGAAGTTCATCGCCGCGTATTCCGAGTTTGGGCGCACGAGCGGCCTGGCCATCGACGCAAATGACGTCATTTACACCGCGGATTCGGAATCCACTGAACGCGTGCATCCCGGCTGGCAGCGCGGCATCCGCATCGGCAGCCTGAAGGACGGCAAGGTCACCATCTTCGTCCCGCCGCATGCGGTGCCGAATTCGACCGACGGCGCGATGGGCGAGGGCATCGCCGTCGATGCGGCGGGGAACGTCTTCACAGCGGAGGCGCAACTGCGAGGCATCACCAAATACGTGAAATAGATCGATTGTCGATTTGAGGATCACTCCTGTCCACGACATGAGACGGAGAAGGGGCCTCGATCCGTTGGGAGTGTGATAGCCTCCCGGCCACGAATCCGCGGGTCAGGTACCAGTCGGGGATTGAGGAGGTTCGTAATGCGCCGAGTCCTGTGTGTAGCAGTAGCGCTTGCGGGGATCCTGCTACTGCCGAAGAGCGTGCATGCCCAGGCAACGATTGCCGGGGTCATTCGTGACGCGTCCGCTGCTGTCCTTCCGGGCGTGACCGTCGAGGCATCCAGTCCTGCCCTCATCGAGAAGAACCGGACAGTCGTCAGTGACGGCACCGGCCAGTACCGCATCACCGATCTGCCTCCGGGCACGTACTCGGTGACGTTTTCATTGACCGGCTTCAGCACGGTCAAGCGCGAAGACGTCGCTGTGTCCGGGTCGGGCGTCATGACCATCAACGCCGACATGCGCGTCGGCGCCCTCGAAGAAACGCTCACGGTCACCGGCCAGGCGCCGATCGTTGACACGCAGTCGGTGCGCCGCGAAGTAGTTCTCAACAACGAAACGCTCAGCACGTTGCCGGCAACGCGCGGCTATGGTTCGGCGCTCGCGGCGGTGCCCGCTCTGAGTAGCGGCGGCGTCGCCGGCGCGAACGCGCAATCGGCTCCGACCACACCGCAGATGACGTTCTTCACCGCGCACGGCGGCCCCAGCGGCGAGGGCCGCGTGATGACCAGTGGGTTGACGGTCGCGGCGCCCTTTGGCGGCGGCGGTGTGTCGGACGTGACCTACGACACAGCCAACGCCGACGAGATGCAGGTGCTGATCTCGGGCGGACTCGGTGAAGCCGAGACGGGCGGTCCGAGCATCAACATCGTACCGAAGTCGGGCGGCAACAATTTCCGCGGCAGCGCCTTCTACAGCACGTCGGGCGACTGGGCGACATCGAATAATCTCGACGACCAGCTGCGAAGCTTCGGCATTACGCAGCCGCCGACGCTTCGCACCAACTGGGACACCAGCTTCAGCCTCGGCGGTCCAATCAAGAAAGATCGTCTCTGGTTCTTTGCCAACGTTCGCGGCTGGGCCAACGCCAGCGTCATCGATGGCATCGTCGGCAATCGGTTCGCCGGTGATGCATCGCACTGGGATTACTCGGCCGACCAGTCGATCGAATCACGTCAGGCGGAAGGACGAAAGATCGTCGCCGCACGTCTCACCGCGCAATTGACGCCGCGGAATCGCGTGACGTTCTCGCATGACTATCAGCGGCGCTGCGGCGGCTCGACGCTGAAGGAAGGCGGTGACGGTTGCCGTCAAGCCGGCAACGACTGGGTTGCGTCGGGACGCACCTTCGGTGCCGATACCGTGTCTCCCGAGACGTTCCCCGGCTACCACAATTTCCCCTACAACACGACGCAGGCGACCTACTCGGCGCCCGTGAGCAGCCGCACGCTGATCGAAGCGGGCTACTCGCGGTTCACGTATAACTACGCGCGGTTTGGTCAGGCCGCACCGGATGGACTGATGGACATCATTCCGGTGACCGAGACCAGCAGCCAGTGGGGGCGGCCGCAGTTCTCGTATCGCGGCGTGTTCGATCCGCTCGACTTCGGTTACAACGATAACCGGGCGCTCAACTCCAGTTGGCGTGCATCCCTCGCCTACGTCACCGGTTCGCACAACATGAAGGTCGGCTACACCGGAACCTTCATCGAGGTGCACAACGGTCGCGTGCCGAATCACACGCAGCTGCGGTATACGTTCAACGCCAACGCACCGGTCAGCGCCGCGTGTCCGGCGGTTCCGGCCGGCACGCCGCGCCTGTGCCCGACGTCGGTGTCCTATTTCCTGTCGCCGCGCTGGGATCAACACGACCGCACAGAGGCCATGGGCTTCTACGCGCAGGACCAGTGGACGATGGGCCGTCTCACCCTGCAGGGCGGCGTGCGCTACGACCGGGCGTGGAGCTGGGCGCCGGCAGAAGGCAATGGCACCACCGGGACGTCGCCATTCAACCCGCAGCCGATTTCGTTCGAGCGGACGGTAAGCGTGCGTGGCTACAACGACATCACGCCGCGATTCGGTGTCTCGTACGATCTGTTCGGCAACGGGAAGACGGCACTCAAATTCAACGGCGGCAAGTATCTGGAAGCCGCAACCGGTGACGTCATCTACAGCTCGAACAATCCTGCCGCGCGCATCATCACGCGCATTGGATCGGGTCCGGCCGCCGCGCGTGGATGGACCGATGGCAATCGCAACTACATCGTCGATTGCAATCTGCTCAATCCCGCCGCGCAGGACAACCTGGCGGCCGGTGGCGACCTGTGTGCAGCGGTTGGCGGCGCCGGTCTGAATTTCGGCAGTCCCAATCCGAACAGCACCACCGTCAATCCAGACATTCTCGGCGGCTGGGGAGTGCGGCCGAATGATTGGCAGCTCGGTGCGTC
>DATCXH010000895.1:0-2880 GCA_036565925.1 Vicinamibacterales bacterium | reverse complement strand
TCGCGTCAGCCCTGGCGCCTGCCGTCGCCTCGGCTTCGGCACAGCACACCACACCCGCCACATCCGGCCGGTGTCTGCCCAGTCTTAACCGCGCTTCATCTCAAACGTCACTTCAGCGCCACAGACACCACGTCCAACAGTACAGAAGGAGGAGACCATGAGACGGCTCTTACTGATGGTTGGAGTGGCGCTACTCGTCGGTAGCGGCTCTGCGCTGGCGTCCACACACTCTGACTACACGAAATCATTTCCACTGCAGACGCTGAAGACATTCGAGTTCAAGGATCAGCGCCGGATTTCGCGCGACCCGCTCGCCAACAACGCGATCTGGGCCAACAACGTGAAGGATGCGATTCGCCGCAATCTCGCTGAGCACGGCATCGTCGAAGCGACCTCCGGCAACCCGGACTTCTTCGTCGCGTTCTATGTCGGGCTGGCCGATCGCTATGACATGCAGTACCTCGACTACGGCATGCCGGTGTTTCATCGAGGCCTCCCAACCGGATGGTGGGGGTGGCCGCGCGGCTACGACGCGTGGGCGGTTCCCTACACGCAATCCACCGTCATCATCGACGTGATCGACGCGCATTCCAATCAGCTCGTCTGGCGCGGCCACGACGTCGACACGCTCAACACCGATCATCCCGACAAGACGCTGTCGAAAGCCGTTGATAACGTGATCGATCGCTTCGCGAAAGACGCGAAGCAGAGCGGCCAGGCAGCGTAAGGCCAGCGAGGACGACGTGTCGACGCGAACTGTTCCTCTTGATCGACAGGCGATGCCGGCGAACGCGGCATCGCTTGCCGACCGTGCACGTTCTCCCTATTACGTGCGCTGGTCGCCGCACCAGCGTGTGCTCTTCGAGAGCATCGCTGCCGCGGTGTGCGCCTACTTTCTGAGCGCCGCGTTTGAGGCGGCGGTGATTCGCTCGATCGGTCCGACCGAGTATGAACTCGCCTGGATCAGCGATGTGGCGTTGGCGGGCGGGTTCGGCACGGCCTTCTATCTGTGGCGGCATCTGGCGACAACGCGTCGCGAACTTCAAGAGCGCGAACGCTCGCAGCTCGTGGTGGACACGCAACTCTCGATTGCCGCCGACATTCAACGTCAGCTGCTTCCTGCGCTCCCGCCGAATGCATACGGGTTCGAATGGGCGGCGGAGCTTCGCTCCGCTGGAATCATTGGCGGCGACTTCTACGACTTCATGCCGTTCAGTCCGAAGCAGTTGGTGGTGCTCGTCGCCGATGTGTCGGGTAAGGGCATCCCGGCAGCGATGGCGCTCGGCTCGCTGCGCTCGGCGTTTCGCGCGCTCGCACGTCAGAGTCCGGATCCGGCGCGCATCGTCACACAACTCTCGGCCGGACTCTACGACGACTGGCGTGGCGCGCTCTATGTGACCTGCTGCGTTGCCACATTTGACCTACGTCAGCGGACCATCACGACCACCAACGCTGGTCACCCGCCGGCGATTGTGAAGGGTCGAGGCGGATTGCACTTCTTGCGCCGAGGTGGCCCGCCCGCGGGACTCTTCCGCGACACCGCCTTCGAGCAGGAGTCGATGCAACTACACACCGGGGATGCCTGCTTCATCGTCACGGACGGCGTGACCGAGGCACTCGACGGCACTCCGCTCGAGGACAACCTCGAACGGATCGGGCTCTGGCATAGCACGGGCGACGCCGCACGACTGTGTCAGACGGTCATGACCAGCGCGCTTGCCGCGCATGGCCCAACCGATGCAGAAGAATGGGATGATGACCGTACGGTCGTGGTCGCAACGGTAGGTCCTGCCCCAGGCCCGCGCGGTCGCTCCACTGGAGGGACTCGATATGGCCGTCATCAAAACTGAAGACAACGCTTTCTTCCATCAAGGCGTGGAATTCTTGCTGATCCTCGCGCTGCTGTTCGCGCTCAGTCAGCTCGTCGGGCTCGGTGCTATCTACATCGGCTCTGAGTACGGCCACCCTTCGTGGAGCGAGCACAGCGTTCCTCCGCCCAAGATGTACTGACGCGAATCAGGGATCACGTATCGGGAACCAGGAATCAGCGAGGAATAGGAATCACCAAGGAATCAGAAGTCAGCGGATAGGAACGGTGCGTGAATACGATCTGATTTCGGATTGGTACCGCGGCGATCGCAGCAGCTCGATCGGTGTCCGCGAAGCGCTCTCGGCATTTGCGTCGCTCGCACGCGGCTCGCGCATCCTCGATCTTGGCTGCGGCAACGGTCGACCGATCACTGAGGCGCTTGTCAATGCGGGCCATCGCCTCGTCGGCCTCGACAGCTCGCGAGGCATGCTCGAGCGGTTCCGTTTGAATCTGCCGAAGACACCGGCCGTTCGCGCTGACTCACGTGCGTGCCCGTTCCGTGACGGAGTCTTCGATGCGGCCGTCTCCTGGGGCATGCTGTTTCATCTCGAGCCGCGCGATCAGGCGACGACGTTCGCTGCAGTGTCGCGAGTCCTCACACCCGGCGCACCGTTTCTCTTCACGGCTGCTGAAATTCCTGAAGTCCCCGTCGACGATCCACGCATCACCGGGACGATGAACGGCGTGACGTTTCGATATTACGCCGTGAAAGACTATCGAACGCTCATCGCCGAACATGGTCTCGCGCTCGAGGACATCTACGACGATCCTGGCGTCAGCACGTACTATCTCGCACGAAGGCTCTGACTTTACACCAAAAAGTAATTTGTATTACGATGCCACCAAGGATCGCATGCGTCTCATGCTCCGGCTTGGGCTCGTCGCCGCATTGTTGGCGGCCGCCTGTGATCAGGGTCCCGACACTCCGCTGACCCGTGCCGCCACTCGCAACGACGTCGCCGCCCTGCGACAACTTCTTAAAGAGGGCCATAAAGCCGATGAGCGTGGCG
>DATCXH010000635.1:0-5225 GCA_036565925.1 Vicinamibacterales bacterium | reverse complement strand
CCCTGCCGCCGTCGGAGATCATCGAAGGCGCGATCGACAGCTCGCTGCCCCTGCTCGAATCATCAGGCGTGCAGGTGCATCGCGAGATCGCCGCGGATCTTCCGCAAGTGATGGGCGATGCGGCAGCGCTGCGGTCCGTCGTGCAGAACCTGATTGCCAATGCGGTGAAGTATGGAGGGCGCGATCGCTGGGTGGGGATTCGCGCCGAGCACGCCGTCGATCGGCGTCGCTCGGAAGTGCGCATCACGGTCAGCGATCACGGCGCGGGCATTCCAGCATCGGAGCTGCCGCACATCTTCGATCCGTTTTACCGCGGTGCCGACGCTGTCGAGCGTCAGATTCACGGCAACGGGCTCGGTCTCTCGCTGGTGAAACGCATCGTCGCGGCACATGGCGGCCGCGTGAGCGTGACGACGCGGGCCGGGGCCGGCAGCTCGTTCACGATCGCGCTGCCAACCGCGCCTCCCGATGCGCGTGCGCGTGCCGTTGCGAGCGAACTGCAAGCGACACACGGCTGACGCGCGCGTCTCTCCCCGCCCTTTGGCGTCGTACCTTCGGAATATCCCCTTTGCCCCGTTGAGTTCGCTACACTCGTCCGTGCATGTCTTCCCGGCGAGTGCTGTTGGTCGAAGACGAACCGGGTCTGGTGATGACCCTCACCGATCGCCTCATCGCCGAAGGCTATGAGGTTGAGAGTGAAGGCGACGCCGTGAATGGCCTGGCGCGTGCGACCGCGGAATCGTTCGACGCAATCCTGCTCGATGTCATGCTGCCCGGCGGCAACGGATTCGACGTGTGCCGAACGCTGCGACAGCGGGGCATCCACACGCCCATCCTGATGCTGACCGCCCGCGGTCAGGTCGTCGACAAAGTGGTCGGTCTGAAGCTGGGAGCCGATGATTATCTGGTCAAGCCGTTCGAGATGGTCGAACTGCTGGCGCGCATCGAAGCGTTGATTCGCCGCGTGTCAACGCAGGCAGCAGCGGCCCTGGCGACCGGCGACACCTATCGCTTCGGCGATATTCACGTGGACTTCCGCAGGGCAGAAGTGACCAAAGCCGACCAGGCGGTCGAGCTGTCGGCGCGTGAGTTCAAGCTGCTCAAATACTTCATCGAACACCGGGGCGCCGCCCTGTCGCGCGATGAGTTGCTGAATGAAGTCTGGGGCTATAACGCGATGCCGTCCACCCGGACGGTTGACGTCCACGTCGCCTGGCTTCGTCAGAAAATCGAGGGCAATCCCCGACATCCGCAATTCATTCTCACCGTGCACGGATTGGGGTATAAATTCGCCGGCTGACAGGCTGAATCGAGGCGCAATACTCGACTGAGCCTTACTGAAGTGAACCGAGGACAGATCCGAAAAACAGGCCGGTAATTCCTGCTTGGATCGGTGAAATCCTTCCTGATCTCGCGATCCAGTCAGGCATAGCCCTTGCTCTCAGCAGCGGGTACGAGGTCAAGACCATGGAGATCAGCAGGGCGGCGACAGGGCTCCTGGTAGCGGCATGTGTTACGGCAGGGGCCGCGGGCACGTTCCTGGTTGTCCGAAGCAACACGCCGGACGCGCCCAAGACGGTTGAGGCGACGACGAGCACACCGGCGGTGGAGCAATCCGAGGGTGTGCTGCCGGAGGCGGCTCCCGTTGCGGAGACTCCTGCGCCGGTCGCGCCGCTTGCTCCCGTCGCACCGATTCCGAAGCCGGTGTCGAAACCGGCGCCAGCTCGTGTCACCAAACCGACACCCGCGTCACATCCATCGCGTCCAACCCCGCAGGCGGCCTCCAACACGCCTACGCCCGCTCCGTCGCGAGAATCGACGCTGGCGACGATCCCGGCGCCGTCGATTCCCGAGAGTCAGAGCCAGCCGGCGCGTCCGATTGATCCGCCCGCCCCTGTGGTCGAAGAACTCGTCGTTTCGGCGCAGTCGGTGATCGGTCTGCAGATGGAGACCTCGGTGTCGAGCGAGAACGCGCGTCTCGAAGACGAGGTCGTCGCTCGAGTCACGCGTGACGTGAAGGTCGGCGATCGCGTGGCGATTCCCTCAGGCGCACGCGCCCAAGGCGAGGTCACGCTCGTAGAAAAGGGTGGCCGATTGAAAGATCGCGCGCGTCTCGGCGTGCGCTTCACCTCGATCGTCCTCGCAGACGGGACGCGAATTCCGATTCACACCGAAACGGTCATGCGTGAAGGCGATTCGCCGGGACGCGAGAGCGCCGCGAAGATCGGCGGTGGTGCCATCGGTGGCGCGATCATCGGCGGCATTCTCGGCGGCGCCAAAGGTGCGGCGATTGGAAGCACGGTCGGTGCAGGCGCCGGCACCGGGGCCGTCATGGCCGGCGGGCGCAATGCCGCGACACTTCCCGCGGGTTCACCGGTGACCGTTCGCCTGGAATCTTCCGCGACGGTCACGGTCGAGAAGTAATCCTCAAACTGTCCTACAGATTTCGCTCGGACTCCCGCCGCCCCAGCGGCGGGAGCGCGCCCACGCGGCGCCCTGGCACCAAGGGCGCAGGCGAACGGAGGCGGGCGGTATAAGATCGCCGCCGGAGGCTTTCTATGTACGCACGATTTTTCATCGTCGCCGCGATCGCGGCTTTCGTCGCGACCCCCGCCTCAGCCCAGGTCAAGAAGTCGGAGATGCCCGGTATTCGCAACTACTCTCGTGTAGATGCGACCGTCGGCTGCGGCGGCGCGGTCGATCCGAGCGCGATGTCGGCACTCAAGAAGGAGGGCTTTGTCTCAGTGATCAACCTCCGTCTGGCCAGCGAGCCCGGTGCCGACATCGATGCCGGACGTGCCGCGGCGCAAGCGGCAGGCTTGAAGTACATCCACTTGCCGTTCAACGTCGCGATGCCGGATTCGAAGGTGGTCGATGCGTTCCTGGCCGCCGTCGCCGACAAGAGCAATCAACCGGTTTTCGTGCACTGCGGATCGGCAAACCGTGTGGGCGGCGTCTGGATGATCAAGCGCGCTCTGCAGGACGGCTGGTCGGTCGAACGGGCGCAGGCCGAGGGTGAAGCGATTGGCCTGAATAACCCACAGATGACCGCGTTCGCGCTGAGCTACATCAAAGAACACCAGAAAAAATAGCCGCAAAACCGGCCGGGGAAAGTGATCTATACTTATCCGTTTCGTGCGTGCGGCGATTTCACCGACTTGATGGGCCGCGCCCGCCGGTAACTCCGGCACGCTCTATCTAAGTCGCGAACCCCAAGCCCGCGACGAGCGGGCTTTTTCCGTTTTCGAGGAGCAACATGTCGCGTTTCACGTTCACGTCAGAATCGGTCTCCGAAGGTCATCCCGACAAGGTTTGCGATTACATCTCCGACTCGGTCCTCGACGCGTGTTTCGAGCAGGACCCCAGGAGCCGTGTGGCGTGCGAGACGCTCGTCAAGAGTGACCATGTGGTCCTCGCTGGTGAGATCACGACCAACGCCAAGCTGGATTTCGACAAGATCGTCCGCCAGGCGGTGAAGGAGATCGGCTACACCGATACGTCGGAGCCCTTCTGCGACACCACGCTGAAGCTCGTTCAGCTGATCACCAAGCAGTCGAACGAAATCTCCCAGGGCGTCACCGAAGCCACGAGCCAGAGCGGCGACCAGGGCGCCGGCGACCAGGGCATCATGTTCGGTTACGCCACCGATGAATCGCCGGAGATGATGCCGCTGCCGATCCTGCTGGCGCATAAGCTGATGAAGGCCATGGCCGACGATCGCCACGCCGGCAAATACACATGGCTCCGCCCGGACAGCAAGTCGCAGGTTTCACTCAACTACGACGGCAACGACCCGCGCGACGTCACCGCGGTTGTCGTCTCAACCCAGCACACCCCCGAAGCCGACCAGAAGAAGATCACCGAGTACGTTCGCGAGGAGCTCGGCCCCCGCGCGCTCGGGCAGTGGTGGAACAACAAGCTGACGCTGTTCGTGAACCCGACCGGCAGCTTCATTCACGGTGGTCCGTCGGCTGACGCTGGCGTCACCGGCCGCAAGATCATCGTCGACAGCTACGGCGGCTGGGGCCGTCACGGTGGCGGCGCGTTCAGCGGCAAGGATCCCTCGAAGGTCGATCGCAGCAGCGCGTATTTCTGCCGCTATGTCGCCAAGCAGGTCGTGGCGTCGGGCTTCGCGAAGAAGGCTGAAATTCAGGTCGGCTACGCGATCGGGATGGCCAAGCCCGTGTCGGTGAAGGTTGATACCTTCGGCACCGGCGACGAGCGGGCCGCGGCAGAGTTCGTGATGAACAACTTCGACTTCCGCCCGCGGGCGATCATCGAGAAGCTCAATCTGCTTCGCCCGATCTATCGCCAGTCGACCAACTACGGTCACTTCGGCCGCACGGGTCTGCCGTGGGAAGTGGTCGAGAAGGCCGCCGCGATCGCGAAGTAGATGTAGTGTCCGGCGGGAGCCGGACCTCTTCGTCAGTATCGTTCGTACCAGCGACGCGTCCGCAGCGTCACTGCGTTCTGCACGTCACCGACACGGCCGGCCGCGAGATTCGCGTCCGGCTGTGTCACCCCCACCGCCAGCAGCGTATTCCGCAGTTCGTCCTTGAGCCCATCCACCTGACGCTCGCTCAGCTCACGCGCGGCTACCGCCGTCCACAACAGGTTGACGATCTTCGCCTGTGTCTCGTCGTTTACCGGCCGCTTGACCAGCATCGTGCAGACGGTATTCGCCAGGACTTTGGTCGCCTTCTGTCCTTCGGGTTCGTCCGTGAAGACCAACAGATCGTCGGACAGATCCTGGATGGCTTGCTGGTCACCGCCGACCACCGCGGCGAGATCTCGCTGCAGGTCGCCGAGACGATTGGGGACGTCCGCTTTCTTGGCTGGCAGTGCACCGTCACCTTGCTTGCAGCCAGCGGCACCGAGCGCGGCGACCAACACCAGCGCGGACAGCATCACTCTCATGGGACCTCAAGAGTGACCGACCCGTTCGCGTGGTGTCAATGTCGCATGTGTCGGACAGGCGAGGCCTTGATTTGTCTTGCTGCATCGGGGCGTCAGGCCGTGAGCATTTGTGCTGTGGCGCCCTTTTGAAGTACGCTCTAAGACTCATGGTCGCAGTTCTCCACCACGCGCATCATCTTCACCACCACCATCACGGTGGCCCGGCAGGATTGCGCGCGCGAATGGACTGAACGCACACACGGTTTTCGCGACCCACGCAACCCCGCCGGAACACAAGGCGGGGTTTTTTGTTGTACGGAACCCGGAAC
>DATCXH010000631.1:0-6113 GCA_036565925.1 Vicinamibacterales bacterium | reverse complement strand
CACCCGCAGCACCAACGTCCGCACAAACACCCGCACCCGCAGCAACCCCGCCTGCCGCTCCTGCGCCCACAGCTGAACCGGGCGGTCGTCAGCCCGGCGCCGGCAGAGCAGGCCGGGGCGGAAATGGCGGGAACGCCGGAGCACAAGGTCGTGCTGCCGGAACAGCGCAGGGTGCACAGGATCCCGACGACGATGACAACGAGGTCGTGATTGCGGGTCTGGTCGGCAGCGGCGGCGGCGGCCTCACACCGCTGGTGTTCGCGGCGCGCGAAGGGGACCTCGAATCAGCCAAGCTCCTGATCGAGGCGGGTGCGCCGATCAATGAGGTCACCGAGTACGGCTGGACACCACTCCTGACCGCGGTGAACAACCGCAATTACCAGCTCGCAAAGTATCTGCTCGACAAAGGGGCCGACCCCAACATCGCCAACAAAGGCGGGTGGACGCCGCTCTATCTGGCGACCGACAACCGCAACATCGAGGGCGGCGATTATCCGGTTCCCAAGCCGGACATGGACCATCTCGAGATCATCAAGGCGTTGCTCGAGAAGGGTGCGGACCCGAACAAGAAGGTCAAGGACAACACGCTGACCCGCACCATCTTCACGATGCAGTGGTTCTTCGAGGACGGGGCTACGCCGTTCATCCGCGCCGCCCAGTCGAGCGACACCGAGCTGATGAAGCTGCTGCTGCAATACAAGGCTGACCCGAAAGCCGTCACCGCACTCGGCGACAACGCCTTGACGGTGTCGGGCGGCATCGGCTGGGTCGAAGGCGTCACCTACGAGCGTTCTCACAAGGAGAACTTCGAGGCGATGAAGATGCTGCTCGACCTCGGCCTCGATCCCAATCACGCCAACAACGAAGGGCGCACCGCGCTGATGGGTGCGGCGATGAAAGGTCGGCCTGAGGTGATCCAGTTGCTCGTCGATCGTGGCGCGAAGCTGGATGCCCATGACAAGGGCAACCGCGACACCGACAAGGTGTCGTCAGCGGCCGCAGGAAAGACGTGGCAGGCGATCGACTACGCCGAGGGCCTTGTGCGCGTCGGTGTGCAGTCGGCGGTCATGCGGCCGGAAGCCGCGGCGCTCATTCGTAAACTGATGGCCGAGCGCAACATGCCGGTACCGCCGATCGATCGCACGATTCTGTCGATCTGCGTCGTCTCGATCTGCCAGGGAAGTTCACAGTAGGGCCGGCGAGTCTAAAAGACTTGCCGCTACGCGTCTTCTTCGTAGAGGCGGGTCTTTAGACCCGCCTTTGTGTTCAGACCGCCTTTTTATTCAATCCCGAAATTCTTGGACAGGTAGGCATGGATGATCGGGAACTGCTCTTCCGAGAGCGGAGCTCCCTCGTTGAGCATCGAGACCAGCGTCTCTTCCCATTCTTCTGGCGAGCGATGGCCAAGTCTGATTCGGCCGAGGTCGTGACACATCGTACAGATGTTGAGCAGGATCTCCTTGCCTCGTCCTTCGGGCACCGGCTCGTGGTGCTGGGCCAGATACGAGACGAGGACGGGCACGTCCTCCTTTGACACCTTGGCGCCCTTGTCGATCATGGTCGATACGGTCTTGCCCCATGCCTCGGGGGTCATCGCCGCGGTCTGAATTGCACGGACGTCATGACACGCGCCCACACAGCTCGCGTTCATGATGCGCTCACCAGCCTCTGTCTCCTGCGATAGTCCCGCCGGAGCCTTGGCGAAGGCGGACGACAGTCCGGCCGGAGCCTTGGCGAAGGCGGACGCGCTACCGCTCGCAGCGAATACGAGCGCGCAGGTCGCGAGCGCGGATGAGATCAGAAACACACCCCGGGCGTTCATAAGCTAATGTTAATACGACGGTCCGAGCCCGACCGCCTACTTGACCTGTGAACCGCACTACCGTCGCGCGTTTCGTGATCGCTTGCGCTGTCTGGAGCGCGGCTGTTGTGTCGTCCGCTCAGTTCGACGATTCGCCCGTCGATCTCGATCATCCAGCCATCACATACAGAACGCGCCCGTCGACGAATGTGGTGGACGCGTTGAACACACGCGTGCAGGCGGGTCAGGTCAGTCTGCCGTACGAGGACATCACTGGTTACCTCAAGCCGGTCCTCGACGCGTTGAACGTGAGCGTCGATTCGCAAATGGCCGTCTTCTCGAAGACGAGCCTTCAGTCGAACAACATTCAGCCGCGCAACCCGCGCGTCATCTACTTCAACGATTCGGTCGTCGTCGCGTGGGTTCGCGGCGGCTTCATTGAAATCGCCGCACACGATCCGGCGCAGGGGGCGGTGTTCTATCGCGTGCTGCGCTCGGTCACCGGACCGCCCGCGTTCTTTCGAGACGATTCGTGTTTGAATTGCCACAACGCGTTTGCAACACTGAACGTGCCGGGCTTTCTCGCCAAGAGCGTGCCGAGCGCCGTGGACGGAAGCGGGCTGCCGTGGCTCGGCAACTACCTGACCGATCATCGCAGCCCGATCGCCGAGCGATGGGCCGGCTGGTACGTCACCGGAAACACCGGCACGAGCCGTCATCTGGGTAATGCTCCGCTCGCCAATCGCAATGCCGATGACCTCACGATTGACGCAGTCAATCTCAACCTCACGGATCTGCGTTCGCGTTTCGACACGAGCGGGTATCTGTCGCCGCATAGTGATGTCGTCGCGCTGCTGGTGTTCGATCATCAGGTGCGCATGATGAATCTGCTCACGCGGATCGGCTGGCAAGCTCGTACGCTGGCGCACGATGGCCGGAGCGAGGCCGCTATCGTCATGGGACTCCGTGACATCGCCAGCGAGACCGTGGATTACATGCTGTTCGTGGACGAAGCGCCGCTCGCGGGCGTGAGCGGAACGTCAGGATTTGCGGAGTCCTTCGCCAAGCGCGGACCGCGTGACAGCAAAGGCCGATCGCTGCGCGATTTCGATCTGAAGCGTCGTCTCTTCACGAACCCGTGCAGCTACATGATCTACTCGGAGGCATTCGAGCAACTGCCACCTGCCGCCAAGAGCGCAATTTATCAGCGGCTGTGGGACGTGTTGTCGGGTCGCGTGCGTGCGCCAAAGTATGCGCGTCTGTCAGCGGCCGACCGCGATCGGATTATCGAGATCCTGCGCGAGACGAAGCGCGATTTCGCGCCACGGACCAAGGACCAAGTACTAAGGACCAAGGACCAATCTAGCCCTCGCCCGTCCCGATCTTGAGCGCGGGGAGCGCAAACGGCTTCTGCAGTCGTTGATAAAGGGTGCCGAAGACGCCGGCCCCGGCGAGTGCACCCGCGAGGGCCGCAAGCGCGTAGATCTTGCCTTCGCCGATGTTCACGAGAATCGGGCCAGGGCACATCCCGGCCAGTGACCATCCAATTCCGAACAGCACGCCGCCCGTGATGTTGCCGCGATGCAGCGGCTTCGATTCGATCTCGATCGTGCGGCCCAGGAGTGTCCGGCCACGTCGCTTGATCAGCCAGATTCCGGCCGCACCGACAACGACTGCGACAGCGAGGATTCCGTACAGCTGCAGGTTCGTGAACAGGAACATGCCCTGGATGAAGTTGTAGTCGGCCGCGCCAGAACGACTGAGGATGAAACCGAAGATCGTGCCGAGCACCACGTAGACAGCGGTCATCACAAACCCGTCAACGGGAAGATTACGCGATAGACGATCTGCGTGGTGGCGATGCCGGCAGCCATGAAGGTGATCGTGGTGATGAGGCTTGGCCGTTCAAAATTCGCGAGACCGAAGATCCCGTGACCGCTCGTGCATCCGCCGGCGAGTCGTGTGCCGAAGCCGATGAACAGTCCGGCGACGAACATCCAGAGAAGCTTTCCACCCGGGCCGACTCCGATCGCCGTATCGAAAATGCCGAGATCCCACGTGGGCTTCCATCCACCGCCGAGCGCCGCTGACAGAAATCCACCGAGCACGAGTCCGCACAGCAGTGGCAGACGCCACGGCCGTCCCGATACGACTGCCAGGCGGCGGAAGTACGGTGCCGGCAGCACGAGGCTACAGACGTCTTCGAATCCAGTGGATATGCCGAGTCGCCGGTTGGCAATCAGAAGCAGCGCCAACGTCACGCCGGCGATGCCAAGGCCCGCCAGTGCCCAATGCAACGGCGGCAGGTTATTCAAAATCAGGGTCATTGGATTTCGCACTCGCCATAGTTCTGCGAGACCGACGGCTCCGAGATGTACCGGCCCACTTGCATCTGGAGATAGCCGTGCCGCGAGTGCACCGCCTTCAGTTTCTTGGGCGAGGCCTCTTGCGCGAAGACCGTTGTCACATTCAGCTGTCCGACGGAGCTCTCAACGAAATACATGCTCCAGCCCGACAGGACGGCCGTGACATAGGAACGGCCGGCTGTGCCGAGGAACTCCGCGGTTCCGTCCGTGACGTCGATCTCGGAGATGGTAAACAGCATCTCCTGTGTCTTGGTCTGCGCCTGCACTTCGCCGTTTTTCCAGGTCGCCGTGGTGGCAGCCGGGAAGCGGCACTTCAGCGCCTTCACAGATGTGAGGATGTTCGGGGGCTCCTTGTCTTGCGCGCGAACAGGCACCCACAGCGATGAGACCACAACCGCCACCAGAATCAGCACCGGGCGGAGCACCCGCCGCCTCAACGCTTCAGGGAGACGAGAGGAGATGTCCATAGTCACCTTATATAATCCAAGGTCCGATGAAGAGGCTGGTCGTTTTTCTGGCGTTCGTAGCGGGCAGCGTCACGCTGCTCGATGCCGGCGGGCAATCGCTCGAGTCACGGCTGAAGCAGCTGTTCCCGGCGGCCACGTCGTTCTCGCCTAAAGAAGGAGATCCGCCGCACTTTACCGCATATTCCGGCGGACCAACGTCGAAAACCGTCATCGGATACGCCGCGTGGACGACGGAGATTCTGCCGCTCGAGCGAGGCTACGGTGGTCCCATCGCGATGCTGATCGGCCTCGACACGTCGGGCAAGCTCACCGGCGTCATCATCGGTGAACATCACGAGCCGTACGGCGATTTTTCAATCGACCCACCGAAGTTCGCGGCGGGGTTCCGCAACAAGGACGTCCGGGATCCGTTCAAGCTCGGCGAGGACGTTGACGCCGTGTCGCGCGCGACGATCACGATGTCCAGCGCCGTGCGCGCGATCCGCAACAGCGCCAGACGCATGGCGCGTCAGTTCCTCACGGCGCCCCCACCCCCATCAAAATGATCCCCGCCCGCTGGCGAGCTTTCCTCATCGTCCTCGGGGTTGTGGTGCTGAGCAGCTGGGTGGTGGCTGCTCAACCTCCGGGCGGCGGATTCGATTTTCCTGAGGAAGAGGAAGAGGCGCCGAGCTGGTCCGCCGATATCCGCGCGCAGGCGGTGGACATCGGCCTCGTTGTCGCGTTCAGCGCACTCGCGTTCACGAGCTTCTTCCGCAAGAGCGTCACGCTCAAATACGTCACGCTGGTCGCGTCGGTGATCTACGTGGGTATCTGGAAGAGCACGTTGATCTCGATCGTCAACGTGTTCGGTCTGTTTGGCGGTAACCTGCCGCCCTTCCGCTACAGTCTGGCCTGGTATCTATTCGCGGCGATCGCGTTCGTCTCAACGATCTTGTGGGGTCGCGTGTACTGCGGCCGCATCTGCGCGTTCGGCGCGCTCACACAGTTAATGGATCGCGTGCTGCCAGCGAAGTGGCGCATCAATGTGCCGCGCGCCATCGAGCGCCGTGCGTCGTGGATCAAGTACGGCATCCTCGCCTTCGTCATCGCCTACTTCATCGTGACCGGCAATCCAGGGATCTATCCGTACGTCGAGCCGTTCTGGTTGTTTGGCCTTCACCTGCGAACACCAGTGCTGCTGACGATGCTCGCGTCGCTGCTCCTTGCGACCGTATTCGTGCGCAATCTCTACTGCCGCTTCCTCTGTCCGCTCGGCGCGTTCCTCGGAATCCTCTCGAAGGTCACCGTCTTCCGAATCAAGCGGTGGTCAGAGTGCAAGACCTGCCGCATCTGCGAGAAGGCGTGCGAATGGGGGGCGATCAAGGGACCCGAGATCATCATGACCGAGTGCGTGCGGTGCGATGACTGCGAGCGCCTTTACGAAGACACGAAGAAGTGCCCGCACCACCTGATCATCATCAGGAAGGCCGATATCCTCGC
>DATCXH010000412.1:0-6175 GCA_036565925.1 Vicinamibacterales bacterium | reverse complement strand
GGCGCAAGATCACGCATCACGCCCTCGCGTTCCTCCGTCAGACCGAAGCCGATCACAAGGAATTCGCCAGCGCGGCGCCCGCCTTCCAGGGCGATGGCCTGTTCATGGAGTGGGCCGTCGGCAAGCAGGGCGAGATCATGCGCGCCAACAGCGGCAAGCTGATGCTGCCTGGCTCCAAGATCATCTTCGAGGTCCACTACCACGCAGTGGGCGAGGAGATCACCGACCAAGTGGAGCTCGGGATCTACTTCTATCCGAAAGGACAGGAGCCGAAGTACCGCCAGGTGCTCGCATCGCTGAGCAGCATCGCCGGCGGTGCGCGCAACATCGACATCCCGCCGAACGGGACGTTCGTGAGTCAGAACTTCCACGTCATGCGCCAGGCCGGACGCGTGGAGAACTTCCAGCCGCATATGCATCTGCGCGGCAAGGCGATGTCGATGGAGGCGATTCTTCCGAACGGCACCACCGAGATACTGAGTCACGTCAACAATTTCAATTTCAACTGGCACAACAACTACGTCTACGCTGACGATGCCGCGCCGCTATTGCCGAAGGGCACGATCCTGAAGATCACGTCGTGGTACGACAACACGGTGGCAAACAAGAACAACCCCGATCCGAACCAGTGGGTGGGATGGGGCGATCGCACCGTTGACGAGATGGGCCACGCGTGGGTAAATATCACTTACATGACCGATGAGGACTACCAGGCGGAACTCGAACGCCGCAAAACCCCTGTCCCGAGTTCCGCGGGCGCACCCTGAACAGATGCGACGCATCGCAGCTTCGCTGCTCGCCTCTGTCGTTGTAGTCGCCGGATGGTCCGTCGTTGTCCGCGCTCAGGGCGCGTCGACAACTCTTCCCATTGAGCCCGTCAAGGAATCGGGGCAGAGCGTCATTGGTGCCTTCGAGGGGTGGTACGACAACCCGGACGGATCGCACACGCTGCTCATTGGCTATTTCAATCGCAATTCGAAACAAACCCTGGACATTCCAGTCGGTCCGAACAACCGCATAGAGCCGTCAGGTCCCGACTACGGCCAGCCGACGCATTTCGAGCCGCGGCGGCAATGGGGAGTGTTCACGATCGTCGTGCCACGAGAGTTCGGCGAGAGCAAGCTGACGTGGACATTGGTCGCCAACGGTCAGACCACTGTCGTTCCGATGAGTCTCAATCCGCTGTGGATTGTCGCGCCGTTCAAAGACGTCGCGCTCGGCAACACACCGCCGGTGCTGCGGTTCGCTCAGGACGGCCAAACGTTTTCAGGTCCGCCGCGAGGAATCGCGGCGACGTACACCACCGATCTCTCGTTTCCACTACGGTTGGACGCATGGGTCACTGACGACGGGATCCGCGCGCCAGAAGCGCGAAGGCCGGCACCCTTGGTGACGGTCGGGTGGAGTATGTTCCGGGGCCCCGCGGACGTGAGTTTCAGCAGTGCCACGCCGTCGGTCAACGAAAAGACGGGGCAGACGACAACCAATGTCAGGTTCAGAGTGCCAGGAGAATACATCCTGCGCATCCAGGTGAACGACGCGACCGGCGATGGCGGCGGCGGCTTCCAGTGCTGCTGGACCAACGCCCACGTGAAAGTCTTGGTGCAGTAAGAGTAGAGCCGGTCTCTCCGCACCGGCTACGGAACAACTCGCCCTCCGGGACAGTCTTAGTCCCATCATGACCATCGACCACGCTCGAGCCACTCTCGAACGCCCGCCGCTGCGTCTATGGCCGGGCGTTGTTGCGATTGCGCTTCAGGTGCTGCTCTGGACCGTGGCGCCGCTCGTGGTCGGCGAAGGGGTCCTCATCGCGGCGGGCGGAAGTGCGCTGTTCGGTCTCGTCGTCGTCCTGTGGTGGCTGTTCTTCAGCCGAGCGGTATGGCTCGAGCGTATCGCCGCCATCGTGCTCGTCGTTGTCTCCGTGTGGGCGACGTATGGCATGGTGCACGCGTCCGTGTCGAACGGAATGATGGGTGGGATGCTGCCGATTTATGCCATCGCGCCCATGTGCATCGCGCTGGTCGGCTGGGCCTCCATCAGTCACCTGTTGGATGGCGCTCTCCGGCTGCCCGTAATGGCCGTCGCCATCGCGTTGGCGTGTGCGGTGATGACGCTCGTGCGAACCGATGGCATCAAGAATGGGGGAGCGCAACTGCAATGGCGATGGACACCGTCGGCCGAAGAGCGGCTGCTCGCGCGTGGCAATGACGATCCCACGGTGACGCCAGTCGCCGTGACAACGAACCGCGAGGAAACCACGACGGCGTCTGCGGTCGCGACCCCTCCCGCGGTTGCAGAACCTGTCACGGTCAAACCGATCGCAGCGCCGGCGCCACCTGAAGCCACAGCACCAACGAGCGCGCCACAAGTATTTGTTGCATGGCCCGGCTTCCGTGGCCCGGAACGCGACGGCGTCATTCACGGCGTGCACATCGATACGGGTTGGGCGGAGAGGCCACCGGTTGCGTTGTGGCGACACCCGATCGGTCCGGGCTGGTCATCATTCGCCGTCCGCGGCGACGTGATCTTCACGCAGGAACAGCGCGGCGATGACGAGCTCGTCACCGCGTACAGCATCAAGACTGGCGAGCCGGTGTGGAGGCATCGGGATGCCACACGGTTCTGGGAGTCGAACGGCGGCGCTGGTCCACGCGGAACTCCGGCATTGAGCAGCGACGGACGCGTGTATGCATTTGGAGGCACTGGATTGTTGAACGCGCTCGACGCGAACAGCGGCACAGTGATCTGGTCGAGGAACGCCGGGACCGACGCGAAGAAGAGCATTCCGGAGTGGGGCTTCTCGAGCTCGCCAGCACTGATCGACGACCTCGTCGTGCTCGGTATCGACGGTCAGCTCATTGCCTACGATCGCGCGACTGGCACGCCGCGATGGTTTGGTCCGAAGCACGGGTGGAGTCATAGCTCGCCGCACATCATGACCATCGACGGCGTGGCGCAAATTCTCTACATCAGCAACGCGGGCCTGACCAGCGTCGCACCAGATGGCACGGTGCTCTGGGAACACAAATGGCCAGGCGCCGCGATCGTCCAGCCGGCGCGAATGAGCGAGAGCGATGTGTTACTCAGTACCTTGGCCAGTGCGATGGGTAGCGCGGGCATGCGCCGCCTCGGTATTGGTCATTCATCGGGCAAGTGGAACATCGAGGAGCGCTGGACCTCCACCGGACTGAAGCCGTACTTCAACGACTTCGTCGTCCACAAGGGCTACGCGTTTGGTTTCGACGGCAGCATCCTCGCGGCGATCGATCTGGAGGACGGCAAGCGTGTGTGGAAAGGCGGACGCTATGGCGAGGGTCAGATGCTCCTTCTGGCCGACCAGGACCTGTTGCTCGTTACGTCCGGGGAAGGGGAGATTGCGTTAGTGCGCGCGACGCCCGACCAATTTACCGAGGTTGCGCGGGTCAAGGGAATCGAAGGCAAGACCTGGAATCATCCCGTCGTCGTCGGCGACATCCTGCTGGTGCGCAATGGCGAGGAGATGGCGGCGTTCCGTTTGCCCGTCGCACGTTAAGGCGGGTCTAAAGACACGCCGCTACTTGCCTGCGGGCCAGGGCACGCCTTGCTGCTTGGCACGCACTGGCGCGATGCCTTTGTAGAGGAATCGCTGTAAGCGGCGCCCCTGATATGTCTCGACCGTGTAGAGGTTGCCCTTCGAATCGGTCGCGATGTTGTGCAGCGAATACCATTCGCCAGGGTAGTGGCCGCCCTTGCCGAAGTTGGTGAGCTCTTCCATCGACTGCCGATCGAAGATGCGCACCTTCTGATTGCGGCCATCCGCGACGTACAGATACTTCTGCTGCGCATCGCGTGAGAATGCGGTGTCCCAGACTGCGCCGTCGGCACGCGAGTCGCGCGCGATGTAGACTTCCTTCACGAACGTGCCGTCGGTCTTGAAGATCTGCAGGCGATTGCTGGTGCGATCGCACACGTAGACGAGGCCATCGTTCGAGACGTCTGCACAGTGCACCGGCCCGCGGAAGTGCTGATAGGTGACCGTGGGATCGTAGGGGCCTTGCGCGAGCGCGGCCTTGTCGTCGGGCGGTTTGCCGTAGGCGCCCCAGAAACGCTTCATCTTTCCCGACTCCGCATCGATCACGGCGACACGGCGATTGCCGTAGCCGTCAGCGACGAAGACTTCGTTCGTGGGCCCGTAGAAGAACGTCTTGGCGACCTGGAAGAAGTGATCCTGCGCGAGACTGTCGCGCGTGACACCCTTCTTGCCGACCTGCATCACGAATGTGCCATCGAGCGTGAACTTCAGCACGTGGCCATCCATCGCGCCGTTGCCGCCAATCCAGATGTTGCCGCGACTGTCGATGTTCAGTCCGTGATTACTGTCCGGCCATTGATACCCGGGACCGTCCTTGCCGCCCCAGTGCCGCAGCAGATTGCCGGCCTGATCGAACTCGAGGATCGGCGGCGCCACGTTGCAGCACTCGCCGGTCGGAGGCGTCTGGCTCGACGCGCCCTCGGCGGCATCGAGGACGTCCGGACGATGCACGATCCACACGTGATCCTGCGCATCGACCCAGAGGCCGATCGTTTGGCCCTGATACCAGTTGTTCGGCAACGGCTTGGGAAAAGTCGGATCGACCTCGAATCGTGGCGCCATCACGCCGCTCTGCGCCTGCGCTGCGGCGACGCGCTGCACTGCGCTCTGCGCGACGGCGAGCGCAACGAGTAACGCCACGAACGATCCACCGATCAGCAGGTTGCGTTTCATGCTCTCGCTCCCATAGCCACGCGTGGCACGCGCGCGCCTACTTCGTCACGAACTTTTGCACGCGCTTACCGTGATGCTGCTCGCCGGCATACACGTTGCCTTGTGCATCGACGGCGATGCTGCCAACGGCGAGGAACTGTCCCGGGTAACGCCCACCGCTGCCGAACGTGCCGACCGGCGTGAGCGTGTCGCGTTGCAAGATATGGATCTTCTTGTCATGACCGTTGGCGACGAACACGTAGCGCTGCTGGGCGTCATTCGAGAACGCGAGATCCCACGCCGAGCCACGCGACGAGACGACCCCGAACTGTCCGGTGACGGTCGCGCCGAGCGTGTTCTTCGACACGATCGCTTCCTTCACGAACGTGCCGTCCTTGCGAAACACCTGAATGCGATTGCTGCTGCGGTCGCAGACATACACCTGGCCGTCGCGTGCGATGTCGACGCACGTCACGTCGCGGAAGGACTTCGCCGGTGGATCGTTCGGCGCATACGCGGGCGGCGCCGCACCAGCGGCCTTCTCGCCATATGCGAACCAATGCCGTTTGTAGCCGCCAGTGTCTGCGTCGAAGACGACGATGCGGCGATTGCCGGTGTCGGCGACGAACACTTCGTTGGCCGCGTTATCAACTGCGACCGCCGACGGGCGATTCAGTGTCGTCTTGCTGTCAGGGCCATCCATCTTGCCGGGCTCACCGATTTGCAGGAGGAACTTGCCGTCGCGTGTGAACTTCAGGATATGAGCGTCGGGCGGGCCCGGAGGTGGACCGCCGCGCCCGCGGCCCGGAGTCGGAGTCGGCGCTTCGCCGACGACCGCATCCCCGCGTCCGCGCGCTGGTGTCGTAGGAGGTGGTTCCACTCCGGCCGCAGTGATCCAGACGTTGCCTTTGCCGTCCACGGCCAGGCTACCCGGTGACTGAGGCCACGCGTATCCCGGGTTGGGGCCGCCCCAGTTGGATACGAGGACGCCTTTTTGATCGAATTCGAGCACCGGTGGCGCGGCCTGACAGCAGAGGCCAGCCGATGGGGGAGTGAGCATCATCCCTTTCTCGTTGGCCTCGAGCGAGTCGCCGCCACGATGGACGACCCAGATGTGATTCTGCGCATCGACGGTCACGCCGGTGACCGAGCCAAGCACCCAGGACTGATTCGTGAAGGGCCGTGGCCACCAGGGATCGACCTGGTAGCGCGGTCCGCCGTTGGCTCCCTGTGTCGCCGCGTCGTACTGAACGGCGATCACCCCGGAGAGGACGAGCACCCAGCAACAGACGACTCGACGAGGCACGGGCATCGGCGGTCCTCCTCGTAGAGGCGGGCCTTAGACCCGCCTGGCGCATGCAGACGCGCAGAATATACAACGCAGCGCGCTGCCCGCTGCAGATCAAATTCACCGCAATTCCCGCAGCCGACTTGGTGCCAGCCGCCCGCCTG
>DATCXH010000133.1:0-2827 GCA_036565925.1 Vicinamibacterales bacterium | reverse complement strand
GAGAACGCGAACCCGAGCTGCTCGACCGACTTCGCGATCGTCCGTACGTTCCGTTCGTAGGTGCTGTTGATCAGGATATGGCCGGCGGGCGTCGTGATGAGAAACGAGCTAAGTGTTCTCGTGCCGACGTAGTAGACGTTGCCGATGATCTTGTGTGGCGGAAACGCCGTCGTCTGATCCTCATCGGAGCCCATGTTGCGCGTCAGGATCGATCGCGGCGTGTAGGTCTGGCCGCGGACGGTCACGGCCGGCGTGTCCGGTGGCCCACTCTGCGCCAACGCGCGATCACTGCCGAACACGACGGCGCACGCAATCACGCTCTGAATGATTTTCCTGGCGCATCGCGTCATGCTCGAAGAGATGTTGGTCATTGCTTCTCACCCGATTCGGCGCACATGAACGCCACGCCTCTCGGCGACACACGATAGCCGACTTCGAGGCTCTCGGTCAGTCCCAGCGTCTTCAGCTTTCTCACATTCGTTTTGAACGGATGCATGTCCAGGCCAACGAGACGGCATAAGTCGCCGGCCCGCACACCAGGACGCGAGCGAATCAGATCGAGCGTTTGACGAGTCCAGGGGCCGTGTGAAGAACGGTCGTCGAGACGCCCGAGCCGTCGAGCGATGTCGTCACGATCTTCCTCCGACAGAGACGCTGATGCCCGCAACGCGACACGCGGATCGCCACGGAGACCACCCAGCTCGATTCGGTAGACCTTTCCTTCATCTCGCGCCCGCAATTCGATCAGCAACTCTTCACGCGACGAGTATCCGGCACGACGCGCATCATCCTCTGAGATACCCGTCATCGCCACTTCGTCCACCGAGACGATCTCGAGTTGCCCAACAGCCGTCAGCAGTGTGCCTCCGGCACGCACCGACGGCCGCCGCCAGCGGCGAAACGCGAGCGTGATCGTGCCGTCGCGAATGCCATCGAGAAACTTCTGACGAAAGAGCATCCGAGTTTAGTACTGCCGGAAGGTGAGATTGAAACGGCCATCGAGTTGGAGCTCGCGCGGCGCGCTGCCGGGAATGATGCGCGACACGCCGTGATAGCGCAGGCGTGCGGCACCGCCGAACACAAAGGCGTCACCTGACTCCAGCAGCAACGCCTCGACCGGATCACGTCGTCGTAGGCCGCCAAAGAGAAATCGCGCGGTGTCGCCAATCGAGAGCGAGACGACCGGGTGTCCAGCTTCGATGGACGAGGTGCTCTCATCCTTGTCCTGATGGAGACCCATTCGACCATCGGCCCCGTAGAAGTTGATCAGGCAGATATCGGGACGGCAATCAAAGCCGCCATCACGCGACATCGCCGACGCCATCGCCACCCACTCCTCTGGCACCGGCGCCACCGGAGCATTGTCGCGATCGGCGCGGGTCGAGACGTACGTGTAGGTGAGCGGATTCCAGTGGCGGCCGAGACACATCATCCGGATGTGCATCTTCCCACCGCCACGAACGGTCGGCACATAACCGCCGTTCGGTCCGTCCATGAACGCGCGGCAGCGCTCGACGAGCGCGATCTGCTCGGCGAGCGACAACCAGTTCTTCAGCCAGATCGCGCCAGGGGCAATCGAGACTTTCTCACGAACGCGCGGCAACGCCGGCAGCAGCGAAGGCACATGATCATTATCTAGGGCTTCAGGAACAGTGCCTTCGGGATCTTGCCCGCGACCACCTGACGGCCATCCACTGCCTCAGCCACATGGAAATCCACCGCCAGACTGCAGAGTGAGAGCGCCTTCGCTGGCGTGAGGTGCTTCTCCTCGGTCAGATACTTCACCGCTTCGGCAACCGCCAGTCGCATCGAGCGATCGAGGTCGACGTCGATGCCCATGACGATGAAGTGCGTTGCCGTTTCGGCACGAGGCGCGGTGATCGTCTTGCCCTTGTGGAGCACGAATCGGAACACACCGGTGAGCGATTGCTCGAGCGCGTTGCCGCTCACTTCGCCGTCACCCTGCGCGCCATGCGAGTCCCCGGTGTAGAACAACGCGCCCGGGTGGAACACGGGCAGATAGAGGCTCGTGCCGATCGTGAGCGTGCGGAAGTCCATGTTGCCGCCATACGGTCCCGGCGGTCCTGACCCCTGCAGCCCTGGCGCACGCACACCGACGTCGCCCATCGCGGCGTCCTTCGGAACGACCGCCATGATGCCCATCATCGGGTTGAGCGGCACTTGGATACCGTCTGCGAAAAACGCGACCTCCTTGCCGTCGACGTTGCCGGTGCGATAGAGGTGACGGTTGCTGCCTTCCGGGACGATGAAGGGCACGTCGCTTTCTTTCGCGGCGTACGTCGGCCTGAACACGCCGCCGTTCGAGCTCGTGCCGTTCATCCCGTACGGGACGCGCGTCGTCAGCGACAGAATTTGCACTTCGAGCATGTCCCCCGGCGCCGCGTTCTCGACGTAGATCGGGCCGGTGAGGATGTGACCGCCACCGGTGCCGTCCTGACGCAGCTTCGCTCGCGCGGACCAGAAGTCGATGACGTCCTTCAACACCTCGTCCGGCTTCACGCCGTACTTCCCGAGATATTCGACCGGGTGCTCATCCTGGGTCGCACCGGCGTGCGACAGCGTATCGATGCGCACCGTCTGTCCGGACTTGACGTGCAGGATGGGCGGCTTGTCCTTCGGAAAAGCCCCCCACGCCAAATTCTCTGGACGCGACGGGACGTAGTGGTCGACGTGATCGACGCGATGCTGCCCGTGCGAGACGGACGCGGCAGACATCATCAGGGCCAGACAGAGACACGCTGAACTTCGTTTCATGAGGTCCCCCACGTCCGCCTGACGGCGGACACTACACGTGATCAGAACGCGA
>DATCXH010000103.1:0-3364 GCA_036565925.1 Vicinamibacterales bacterium | reverse complement strand
GCCACGCGTATCTGGCCAACCCGGCTGTGCTGGGCATCTTTCCGGTCGCCGCGTACAACGGCGGACCCCGCAACGTCACGAAGCTCTATCGTGTCCTGGCTCGAATGAAGGTCGATCTCGACGAACTGACCCGCCCGGGAGTGCAGCCCATAGGATCTTCGGTGACTTGTCCCTGTGTGTGGAAAGCGGAAGGCACGAATGTCCGGCCGGTGACGATTCCGAAATACAACAACGAGAACCGGTGGTACATCGAGAAGTACCAGAGCATCGTGAACCTGTTCGAGTGAGAGTGCCTGATGGACGCAATTGCTTCAGTTCTTCCCCTCGGTCAGCCGCGCGTTCACGTTTGAAGCCCAGCTGGCCCGCTGGAGGCCACATTTGTGGTGCCACCCCTTCCCTCAACATCGAGCGGCGGATCGACCCAGTGATGCTACGTCCGTGGCACCACGATTGAGGCTTTGTGGGGATCGAGCCGGTGGCGCAGTCTGCGCGCACACAAGAGACCCGATTCGAAACGGTCGATAGGACGCTTGGTCATCATGGGAGTGGTCTATGTTGCGCTTCGCCTCTCACGTTCTCGCGACTTGTGCGTCCATCGCGGGGCTTGCCCTGCTCGCATCGACGGCCGCGGCTGAGCCGCCGATTCACCTGCCACAGCTGACCGTGGGCCCCGATGGCTCCGACCTGGGACCAGACCCCTTTGAAAACCCGGAGGAACCCGAATTCGGTAGGACGGTCGTGATTCGCGATGAGCTGGCGTTCGTCGGGATGCCTGCTCACAGCCTCGGAGGCAGGGTAGCCGTCTTCAGAGCAACGCCGACCGCCTTGTTCCGCACGGGCACCCTGACTGCAAGCGACGCGGTGCGAGGAGCAAGCTTTGGGCGCTCACTTGCGTACCGCGATGGCATTGTCGTCGTCGGCGACGACAAGGCGGCGTACATATTCCAACGCAGCAACGGCGTATGGAAGCAGCGACAGAAGCTGACGGCACCCGCGGCAGATAACGCAAACTCGTTTGCGGACGCACTGCGCTACGAGGACGGAACGCTGGCGATTGGAGCGAATAACGCGGGCGGCACGCCAGGCGTGGTCTACATTTACGAGCGAAGCGCGACGGGCAAGTTCGTCCTGCGCGGCAAACTGGTATCCACTGACAGCGCGCTCAACGACGGCTTTGGCGCTGCTATCAGCACGGCAGGCCCGGTGATGGTCGTTGGCTCACCCGGCATCGGCACTGCGTACGTCTTCAGGCGCAACAGCAGTGGAGTCTGGCGCCAGCATCAGACGCTGATCGCGAGCGAGCTCGAGCCCGGGTCGAACCGTACCGGGTTTGGCGTCACCGTGGCGATCGACCGCGGAATGATCATTGTCGGCGCTCCGTACGTTCCCGGCGACGGTGAGGATGATATTGACTTTCCAATTCGGAGCGGAGCGGCGTATGGATTCGTCGCCGGCAGCGGTCTTTACGTCGAGACCTTCAAGCTCCGGCCGCGGCTGGACGAGATCGATAAATTCGCCTTCTTCGGGCGCCAGCTAGCGATGTTCGGCGAACGCATTGTCGTCGAGGCGCAGCACCATTTTCTGCTCACTGCGGGCCCTCAGATGAACGGCACTCTCGCCTTCACCTATACACGCGAAGGTTCCAGCGTGATACCGAGAGGCGTTGCCGGGCGCGGTTTCGCTAGCACATCCCTATCTCTCGCAAACCAGCGTCTTGTTGTGGGCCAGCCGTGCACCAGTACGTTCGATGGAGGGTGCCTGGGCGGCGGCAGAGTGGAGCTGTACAACCTCAACGTATTTGAGTAGCAGTCCTGCGGATCGCGGCGAGCGCTTCGGGGCGAGCGCTTCGGCGTTCGTATCTTCAACTGCCGTTTCAGTCGCGGCGGCCGCGGATGCACGCGACGGTGCCCGTGTAGCGCGTCTGGAACTGCTGGCGGAGAGCGTTGCACAACGTATCGCCTTCATCGCTCGTGAGCCCATACACCACCATGCGGCCGTTGCGCTCGTAACGCGAACCCTTGGTGAAGCTCAGGTACGTGGAGTGAATCGGGACGTCGTCGAACATGCGCCGATAGCGCGGCTCGAGTTCACGGCGGCACGACGACAGGCGGATCGAGCAGTCGGGACAGCCCTCGATGATCTCGTTCCAGGCGCGGTCGAAGCGCTCGTGACAGTCGACATCGTCTGCCATTTCGCCGAACAGCACGAGATTCAGCTCGCGACTGCCGACCTTCGTGTCCACGCGCAATTCGGCGTAGACGGGTTTCTCGATGTGCTCCGGATTGCCGTTCTGGAAACGGGCGTAAGCGAAGTAACCCGCGGCGCCAAGCGCGATGAGCAGGATCAACTTCTTCATTGACCTTGGATTCCGTGGTGCTGCAAAGGAGCGCAGAGGATGACGGAATCGTGCGGCTGTGACAATGTCGTACGCACTGGTGGCGGTCCGATCAGTGACACTGACCGGACCGTACCGGAGGAGGGTGCGTGAACCGCTACTTCAGAGTGGTCTCCTGGTAGCTGGTCCAGCGCCACTTACCTCCCTGCCGGATGTAGATTGCCGTGGCGAATATCTTCGCGGGCAACTTTTCGCCGCCACACGTCACGTCCTGGGTCAGGTTGTAGGTGAGGATTGCGATGTCCGCAGACAGTTGGCGAAGTTTGGTATCCGCGAGGTCGAAGCTCTTCACGCTGCAGGGATTGTTGCTGACGTCAGCGAGTATCTCCTGCTTCCCCGTCATGATGTCACCGCTTGCTCCAGCTACTACGGCGTCGTCGGTCATGGTCTCGCCGTATGCCTTGGCGTCATGGTTGGCATATGCCTTCCATGAGTTTTTCTCGATTGCGACAATATCGTCCTTGAGGCCCGCGGCCATTGATGACGATACAACGGCGAGAGCCAACAGTAGCGCGACTAGGGTCGATTTCATGGCACATCCCCTTGTTGTGATCTAGGTATGCGAGGACATTGGGCGCCGCTGATATTACGCTTCGAGCGGGCGCGAGCGAATCATAGATCGATGGAATTGCTCGTGGAAGCTGGCGGTGCGACAGCCCAGGCGTCTACGGTGAACTCCAATAGCCGGGCCCGACGCGCAGGTTGTGCGTCACCGTGAGCGGCACGGTATAGCCGAGGGTAAATGAGATCAGTCCGTGCGTGATGCCGTTGACCCAGAGATTCGGCGCGCGTCGATAGATCGCTGCAGCAATCAATCCCGCGAAAAACGTAACCATCATGAGAAAGACGTTGGGAACGTGAAGGGCCGAGAACAGGAGCGCCGCGAGCAGCGCAGCACGGCCGGGCGTGTGCACGATGCTCGCAATGCCGCGATAGCAAAAGGCGAGCAGGACGTACTGCTGTGCGATG
>DATCXH010000477.1:0-4383 GCA_036565925.1 Vicinamibacterales bacterium | reverse complement strand
GGGGAGCCACTCGTCTCCGGGAACGGGCTGGACCGGCAGCGAGATGGTCGTGTTCAAGATGCACATCCCGAGCGAGATTCCGTATCACAACGCGCCGTCGCGTCAGACTGAGCGTGGAAACATCCTGAGGTGGGAACAGCCGCTCGCGGCGAGACTGAAAGGCGAGCCGGTCGATGTGGAAGTGCGAATGGAGCCGGAGTCAATTCTTTATTCGACGCTGCTCCTCTTCGGGCTCACCGTCCTTGCGGCTGCGCTGACGTTTGGCATTGTCATCTGGTGGGTGGTGCGGCGCGGACGGGATGACGACGCAGGGGCGCGCCACGCGACTTCGTAGGGCGGGTCCTTTCGGACCCGCCCTTGGTCCGGCTGAAGCCGGACACTACACTCGTCCGGGCTGAAACCCGGACACTACATCAGAGCCTCTCGAGCTCGGCCTTCACTTCGGCCTCGGTCTTCAAGTCGTTCTTCACGCCGAAGGCGAGGAAGTTCGACGCGATTGACCGCGCGAGCATCCGATCGACCTCGCTATTCACGACACCTTCGAGCGTAACCCGACCGTGCTCCACGATGACGTGGATGGGCGGGTTCACCATCGTCGCGAACGGGCGGAAGTTCGGGTTCGAGTAGATCGCGCGCGCAATCCGGAAGCGCAGATCGTCATCGAACTGCGATACCGGCAGCACCTCGATCTTGTTCACCAAGCGCTCGACTGAGGGCAGCTTGCTGACGCGTTTCTCAATGTCGTTCTTCTTGTACGGCATCGTGACCTTGCCTACTAACGTCACCGTGCCGTCATCGACTTGCGCGCTCACGCTGTCGAAAATCGTGAAGTGCGGATACTGCAGCACCTGCCGCTGCACATCACGGAACAGTTGAAGATTTTCTTTTTGCGCGCTGGCGCCTGCCGACGTCGCTAATGCGAACACAACAAGCGCGGTTGCAACGAGCCTGGCCAACATGACGGTTCCTCTCTCTCTCGACTCTTGCTGCTGTCTCTACGGACCAAAACGCTTCGGTGGTTATCACCCGGCGTTTCCTGTCTCCCGAGATATGACGGGGCAAAGACTTTGCCAGCGTCGAGGTATCAGGCAGAGCGGTATTGCGGCACAAACTTCAGCGGGTTTTTGCGAGCGTCTTCAGTCGAGGACGTCGGTCTAGTGTCCGGTTCGCCGGACCCTCTCAGGTGCCGCCGACGGCGGACACTACAGGACCAGCATCGTGACGACGCCCGCGCCGATGAGCAGGATCTGTCGCATCGAACCGGCATCGGTCCGGCCGCGGTGGAGACCGGGGATGAGATCGGCCATGGCGACATAGAGAAAGCTTGCTGCCGCCAGCGCAAGAAAATACGGAAGCATTCGTGGCGTGAGTTCGAAGGCGAAATACGCCGCGATGGCGCCCAGAGCGCTTGCCAGCGCTGACAGGACGTTGAGAAACAGGGCCTTGCTCCGGGAATAGCCCGCGTGCAGGAGGATAGCGAAGTCGCCAACCTCCTGCGGGATCTCGTGCGCGGCCACAGCAACCGCCATGCTGACGCCGAGCGGTACCGAGGTCATGACCGCTGCTGCGATGGCGGCGCCGTCAACAAAGTTGTGAAACGCGTCGCCGACGACGACCGGCAACACGCTGCCGTCGTGCACCTCGCAATCGTGCGTATGACAGTGTCGCCACAACACCAGTTTCTCGAGCAGGAAGAACAGAAGGATGCCGATCAGCAAGGTACCGAAGACGCGGGACGCAGGTAGCTGCGCGAGTGCCGACGGCAGAATGGCCAGCAGCGCAACGCCCAGCAACGCGCCGACGGCGTAGCTGACCAGCCATGGCACCAGCCGGGCACGCGTCGAATCGTTGATGAGGAGAACGCCGGAGGCGACCAGGAGCCCGCCCAGGCCGCCCACCAAGCTAAGCCCGAGCGCGATGAAGAACGTCGACACCAGACGCGATCATATCAAGACGCGACGTATCCCCTTCGCGCGCGCACGGTCAGTCGCTTGTCGCGGACGTTCACACGAATCGAGTGCCACTGGCCATCTCGCTCCGTGTTGCTCGAATATCCCAGGTAGTACTGCTTGCTCAATTCGTCGGCGATCCGCGCCGTAGCCGGTCCCAATCCCTCGGAGCCGCGAACGATCTCGGTTCGGCCGCCGGTGTCATCGGTGATCTGCCGCAGCGCGTCCGCATTCACCCGATCGCCCGGTGCACTCGACCAGCCACCACCGCTTCCACCGCTGCCGCCTCCGATCGGCGGGAAGGGCCTTGGCCGACGACCTCCCGGGAAAGGAAATGGCATCGGCAGCGGAATCTGCACCGGTGGCCGGACCACGTCGCGCCGCCCGGAGCCGTCGATCCCCAAGGCATACACCAGCACATCGCTCTCGCGAATCTGCTGTCGAAGGCTACTCACCGGTGTCACGCTGTTGGTGTCGTTGCCGTCAGAGATGAGCAGCAGCGCCTTCTTGACGTGCGTGCCGGCCTGCGCGGTGGGGATGGCCATGGCAATGGCGTCGTAAATCGCAGTCCCACCAGTCGCGTTGGCGTCGCGCACGGCGCGACTGATCGACCCCCGGTCGGTGGTCCAATCCTGCCTCAGCGATGCGCGCGTGGCGAACTCGACGAGAAACAGTTCGTCCTGCTTGTCGAGCAAGTCGTAGATCAGGCGATCGATCGCCGAACGGGCCGCCGACATTTTTTCGGGCGACATGCTTCCGCTGGTATCGAGCACGATGCCGAGACTCACCGGCACGCGATCGTTGCTGAAATGCGAGACGTCCTGCAGCTTGCCGTCTTCGTAAACGGTGAAGTCCTCGCGCCGGAGGCCCGACACAAAACGTCCGGCTTCGTCGGTGACCGTCGCGGTCACGTTGACCAGATCGACACCGCTCTTGAACCTGAAGCCCTCTTGAGACTGGGCAGCAGCCACCGCTGTCGCAGCGAGCATCGCCGCGAAGATGAGAGCATGCGGAGCACGCATTGAACAGCTCCTCCTGGAGTCGATCACGACACATCACCTGTTCGCCCGACCCGGCGATCCACATGTCGAATTACGCCGGTTGTGCTGCGAAAGCTCACGCGGTATCGCGCGGCCTCGTTGCCGTCCTGAATCCTCACGACGAATCGCGAATCGCTACGCGGGCGAATCGCCTCGAGTGGCACGCTGCCGCGTCCAACCGGGCGGCCCTTGGCGTCGATGGCGGAGACGACGGCAGTGATCGACGTCAATGGTTTCTCGGCTTGACTGCGCACGATCCCGGTCACGGCGAGCGTCGATCCTTCGCGTGAGGCATTGAGCGACAGCAACTCGAGCGGTTCAGCGTGCGGAGCCACGACGCGTGCCGGCGGTGGCTCGTAGCGGTCGCTCATCATCGCGATCAGCACGACACCGGCAACGACCACGCACGCACCGACGACGACGCTGAGCAGCCGCCTGCGAATCGACGATTGCATGTCCATCGTTTCGAAGGTGAGCGTCGCGGGTTGCGCGAGGGCCTCGCTGGGGAACTCGCTCGCCTCACTGCGGAAGTCGTCGGAGGGATCGAATGACGGTCCCGCTTCGAAGGCGCGAAGCGGCGGTATGCCCTCGTCCATGGCTGCGGCGAGCGAGGCGACGCGCGCGCTTGAACGCAGGTGCTCGCGGCGAACCGTTCGCCACGCGAAGAATCCCGACGACGCCGCGACAACGAGTGAGAGCAGAGTAATCGTCAGCATGGTCAGCGCATCATGAATTCCACCGCGACTTCGACAAGGACATCAACCGGCTCGCCGAGCCGACGCGCCGGCGTGAACTTCCATTGACGGACAGCCTCGACCGCACGCTCGTCGAGTCCGGCGCCAAGTCCGCGACGCACCGAGACGTCGCCGACGGTGCCGTCCCGGGTAATCACGATTTCCAGGATCACGTTGCCCGTTGTGCCGCGGCGCCGGGCTTCGTCCGTGTATGTGGCCTTCACTTCACGAAGCAGCCGCGGCGCCGTGATGCCGCTTCCGGCACGATACGGTCCACCACCGGTTCCGCCCCCCGATCCTGGTCCGATACCTGATCCTAGGCCCTCGCCGTCGCCGGTTCCGCGGCCGGTGCCCGTACCGCCGTTCAAACCGGGGCCTTGGCTCGCATTGTCGGCTCGCGCCTGAATAGCGCCATCACGTTGCTGCGCATTTGTCGTTGCGACAACTGGCGCCACAAGGCGTCGTGACGCGAGTGGCTCCTGCTCGACGGGCTTCGGAGCCGGCACCGGAGGAGCGGGTTGCTGCACTTCGACCTGCCGAGCTTTCAGCGGCGATTTCACCGGCGACGCGTCCACAGCTGGACGTGGTGTGCTGAGCCGCGCCGGAGCTTCCGCTTTTCGAGGCGGCAATGGATTACGCAGGCCGCCGCCCCCGCCGCCG
>DATCXH010000503.1:0-8001 GCA_036565925.1 Vicinamibacterales bacterium | reverse complement strand
GGCTGCCGGCACGCGGTCGAGATGCAGCAGCTGAAAAAGACTCAGACGGAGGATCGAGAGCACCTGCGGGTCAATCTTTGTGAGGGACCGCTTGGCGAAGTGCTCGGTGAGGTAGTCGAGGGTACGCTGCCACCGCAGCGTCCCGGTGACGATGGTGGCGGTCAGCGCGCGGTCGCGGTCGTCGGCAAGAGAGGCGCGGCTCGTCGCCAAGGCGGCGGGGAGGTCGGCGCGGTCCGCGTCGATGGCGACGAGGGCCTGAAGCGCCGCCCTTCGTGCCGGCGCTGTCATTGAGGGTCTGACCCGGGGTCTGACCCCGGGTCAGACCCCAAACGGGTGCCGATTGGTGTCGGGTGACCGGCCAGGAAATCGCGGACTCTCATGGCGCGACGACCTTCGGGCTGTAGTTCCAACAGCTTAAGCCGCGTGCCGTGTCCCGCGGCGACAACCATGCCCTCGCTCGAAATACCGACGACTGTGCCGGGATGAGACGTGGGGTCTGACCCCGGGTCAGACCCCACCAGGCTTTCGGGGGCAGACCCCGGGTCTGACCCCACAGCGCTCTTCAGCACGATCACCCGCGATCCCTTGATATGCGTATATGCGTGCGGCCACGGATACAGGCCGCGTACGCGGTTGTGAATGGCCGTCGCCGGCAGCGTCCAATCAATGAGCCCCTCGTCTTTCGTCAGCCTCGGCGCATACGTGGACTGCGCATCGTCCTGCGGCTCTTCCCGAACAGTGCCACGCTCGAGTTGCTCGACGACGGTCAGCAGCGCGGCGACACCGAGATGCGCGAGGTCGCGCTCGACGACATCGCTGGTCTCATCAGGCTCAATCGCTCGCGTCACCCTGGCCATCATTGCGCCGGCATCGAGCGCGACGACCATCCGCATGATCGTGACGCCGGTCTCCGTGTCACCGTTGATCACGGCGCGATGGACGGGCGCCGCGCCGCGGTACTTCGGCAGCAGCGAGGCGTGCACGTTGATCATGCCGTGCCGCGGTAGCTGCAACATCTCGCCGGGAATCAGCTTCCCGTACGCCGCGACCACACCGAGATCCGGCAACCAGGCCGACAGTGCCGCCATCGATTCAGGATCGCGCAGTCGTGTCGGCTGCAGGACGGGCAGACCGTGGGAGAGCGCGGCAGCTTTCACCGGTGAGTCCGTGACGCGTTGACCGCGTCCACGCGGCCGATCGGGCTGCGTGACGACGCCGACAACGGTGTGCTCCGACGCGATCAAACCTTCGAGCGACGGAACTGCGAAATCGGGTGTACCGAAGAACACGATCCGCACGGCGTTACCACTTGCCGGCTTTGGCGAGCTTCTTGATCTTTCTGACGATCAGATCCTTCTGCAGGCCGCGCAGACGATCGATGAACAGCGTGCCGTCGAGATGATCCATCTCGTGCTGGAAGCAGCGGGCGAGCAGCCCCGTGCCCTCGACTGTCTGCGGCTCGCCGTGGCGATTCAGACCCTTGAGGATCGCACGCGAGGGACGCGCGACCGTGGCATTGAAGCCGGGCACACTGAGACAGCCCTCCTCTTCGAGCTGCATGCCATCGCGTTCGATGAACTCTGGGTTGATGAAGACCAGAAGGTCGGAGGGGTTGCGGCCGACCGACACGTCGCAGACGAAGATCCGTTTGCCGACCCCAACCTGCGGCGCCGCAAGGCCGATCCCCGGCGCGGCGTACATCGTTTGAATCATGTCGTCCACGAGCGCCTCGATCTCCGGTGTGATCTCCGCAACCGGTTCCGCAGGACGATGCAGGACCGCCGCCCCGTGGCGGACGATGGGACGCAGCATTGGGCGATGGAGAGTCAGCGGCTCTCCGTGGGCTGCGCGCGAGCCGTGAAACGGCGCGCCACGTCCTCGGCGGTTGCGGCGCGATGGCGCTCGATCTCGTCGATCGAATCGCCGCCGAATTTTTCCAGGAACGCGTCGGCGAGCACGAACGACACCATCGCTTCGCCGACGACGGCCGCCGCCGGAACGGCGCAGACATCGCTGCGCTCAATCGCTGCAGGAGCGTCTTGCAGCGTGGTCATGTCTAGCGATCGCAGCGGCTTCATTAGTGTGGCAATGGGTTTCATGAATCCGCTCACGCGAAGATCCTGACCGTTTGTCACGCCGCCCTCGAGACCGCCGGCGTTGTTCGAGGGACGGACCGGAAGATCGGCATCGTGGCGCGGCGGCAGAATCTCGTCGTGCACGCGTGAGCCAGGCCGGAACGCGACGTCCGGGCCGATGCCAATGCCGACCGCCTTGATGGCGTGAATGCACATCATCGCCTGTGCGAGCCGGCCATCCAGCTTGCGGTCCCATTGCACGTAGGACCCCAGGCCGGGCGGGACACCGGTGGCGATCACCTCGAACGCGCCGCCGAGCGTATCGCCGGCCTCTTTCGCGGCATCGATCGCCGCGATCATGTGCTGTTGCAGTTGGGCATCGGCGCAGCGCAGCGGGTCGTCGGGCAGCGCAGCCGCTTCGTCGAATGTGACGACACGGTTGGCTGGTATTGCTGCATCGCCGATTGCAGAGACGTGGCTGGCGAGTCGGATCCCGAAGCGGCCGAGCAGCTGACGGGCCAGCGATCCTGCGGCGACGCGGGCCGCTGTCTCCCGCGCGCTGGCGCGCTCGAGCACATCGCGGATGTCGGAGTGTCCGTACTTGATCGCGCCGGCGAGGTCAGCATGTCCGGGTCGCGGACGCGTCACAGTGGGCCTGTTCTCGGGGCCCGTCGCACCCTCTGGCTTCTCGGCTTCGACGTACATCGTCTGCTGCCAGTTCACCCAGTCGCGATTCCGGATCAACAACGCGATCGGCGCACCGGTCGTGACACCGTGGCGCACTCCGGAGAGCACCTCTGCCCGATCGCTTTCGATCTGCATACGGCGGCCACGTCCATAGCCGCCCTGACGCCGACGGAGCTGCAAGTTGAGCGCATCGATATCGAGCTGGAGGCCGGCCGGCATGCCGTCAACAGTGACGACCAGTGCCTGGCCGTGCGACTCACCTGCGGTCAGAAATCGAAGCATCTTCGGTCATTTTATACGACCCGCCTTCGCCCTCCGGGCTACGGCGGGCAGGCTCCGCCTTCCCCCTCCGGGCTGCGGCGGGCAGGCTCCGCCTTCGCCCTCCGGGCTTCCACCTCCGCGCTGCGCGCTACGGCGGACAGGTCGGCGGGCAGGCTCCGCCTTCGGCCTCCCGGCGATGGCGCGCCAAGGGCTGCTGGAGCACCGCGTTCAGAAAGCGCCGACTTCGGCCTCGGTGCGATCGGAAAAAACTGCGCATCTCGAGCGCCCGTTGCCCGCATTCCTTGAGAGATCGCCCCCGTCGTCCGGGTTGCATTGCAGAGTGGCATGAGCCGACTTCTTCATGACCGCTATTGCGCGTATGGGTCCTCGCACGCGTGGGACCTGACAACCGGCGCGAGCGTTCGCGTGGACGCGATCGCCGCCGATGACTGCGAACCGCCAGCACCTGCCTCGCTTCTGGAGGTGCTCGAACACGGCCGCGAGGGCGAGCCACGCTGGGTTGTTGCCGACAGCGCCAATGGACCACGGTCGCCGGTGCTGATTCGGCGGGTGGCGTCCGCTGCCCGTGCGCGTGGATATGTGCCGATTGCCGCCGATGTGTATCTGCGGCTACGTGAGACGCTCGATGCCGATTTGGCGCAACGGACGCTGTTGGTGATCGTGCCGCCCGCAGCATCGACTGCTGCCGGGCGTGCGGCATTGGTCGATGCGGCGGCCCGATACCCTCGTCCGCATGTCCTCCTCACGTTTGCGTCGCCGCGGACTCTTGTTGTCGGCCGCAGCGAGGTCGTTCGTGAGGCGCGTGCTGTGTACGGAGCGAACCCGGTGCGAATGCCACTTGCAGCGACGCTTCCCGATGATGTCCTGCGACATGTCACGCGCGCGTCACGCGCAACGGAGTTCATGAACAGCGGGAGACACGCCGCAGCTGAACGGCTCCTGCGCGATGTCGCCGCCGCGCTCGCGCGACGCCAGGCGCTGGTGCCGGCTGCACAAGCGCTGATTTCGCTCGGCCGTCTCCTGCTCGAGCGCGGACGAGCGATGGATGCTGGTCGGGCATTCGAAGATGCCGCGGCGCATGCTCACGCGGCGAGAGATGAGGCGCTCTCGCTCAGCGCACGCGTCTGGCAGGCCGCAGCGCGAACCGATGCCGGTCAACTGACTGCCGCGGAATCACTGTGTCGAGCGGCGCTGCTGGCCGGTGTGTTGAACGACGTCGAACGTGCTCGGGCGGAAGCCACGCTCGCGAGAATCCTGCTGTGGCAGGGACGGATCGACGATGCAATGCGACGCGATCTGGCGTGCTCTTCGGCCGATCGTGAAACGGCCGCCTATGTGGGGTCGCTTGCAGTGCGCGTCTCGCTTGCCATCGGTGACACATTCGCGGCAGGGCAGCGTGCTCGCGAGGTGCTCGACGCGATTCAGCCGATCGAAAGCGCCCCAACTCGAGGCGTGCCTGCGGTTCAGGACCGCGGGCTGGCCCGCGTGATCGCGCTGTCTACGCATCTCCGCGTGCTGATGGCGACCGGCGATCTCGCGGCCGTTGACGAGGGAATGAGGCAGCTCCATCAGGCGACACAGTATGCACGTACTCCGTTGCGGTTGGCGCGAATGCGTCTGTTACGGTTGGACGTTTACCGCCGCGCAGGTCGGAAGGCCGATGCGGAACGCGAGCTCGCCTATCTTCGTCGCGTCGAGGCGGCGGCCCCGGCATTGTTGAGAGAGGCCATCGCCCGCCGGGCGAAGCACGTCGAGCCCGTTGCGGTGACGCCGCGCCCGCGAGCGACCGGGAGCCTGGCGACGCGGCTCGTGACGATCGTTCAGGAGCAAGAGGACGACCGCACGGCAATCGCCAAAACGCTGTCGTGTGTGGCGGACGCGCTCGAGAGCAGCCGCATTGAGCTGTGCTCAGGCGATGCTGGTCCTGCGACCGTCGTCATCAGCGCAGGCTCCGGAGTCGCCACTGAACTGGGTCCGCGAGTCCTTCGAGCGGGTATTGCGATTGGGCCGGAAGAGGGCAGCGTCGGTGGAGAACAGGGCGTACCGATTCGTCTCGGGCCACGCCTGCTTGGGGCATTGTGCGCGCGATGGCCGATCGATCGTACTCCGCGGGAGGACGCGGGCGATATTCTCGATCTCGCGGCCGCGATTATGGCACCGCGAGTTGAGGGTCTGCAGTCGGTCGCTCGTGAGGTCGCGACCGCTGCGACATCGATTCCCGAGCTCGTCGGATCAAGCCGGGCGATGACCGAAGTGCGTCGTGCGGTGTCCCGTGCGGCATCAGCACCATTCGCGGTGTTGATCGAAGGCGAGAGCGGCGTCGGCAAGGAACTCGTCGCGCGCGCGATTCATAGCCTCAGCTCTCGCCGTGAGCGACGGTTCTGCGATCTGAACTGCGCCGCTCTCCCGGATGAACTGCTCGAGTCCGAGCTCTTCGGTCACGCGCGTGGCGCATTCACGGGAGCGATCACCGAACGGGCAGGGCTCGTCGAGGACGCCGACGGTGGCACGTTGTTCCTGGATGAGGTCGCCGACCTCTCGCCGCGTGCGCAAGCAAAGCTGCTGCGTGTGCTTCAGCAGCAGGAGGTGCGTCGGGTCGGCGAGTCGTTCAGCCGGAAAGTGGACGTGCGGATCGTGAGCGCTGTGAATCGCGACATGCGCGTCGAGGCCGAGGCCGGTCGCTTCCGTCACGACTTGCTGTATCGACTCGACGTCATTCGGATTCGCGTCCCGGCACTCCGCGAACGTCCTGAAGACATCCCTTTGCTGGCACATCACTTCTGGAATATCGCCGCGGCACGCCTGGGGACACGCGCATCGCTGGCCCACGCCACGATCACAGCGTTGTCGCGTTACTCCTGGCCTGGGAACGTGCGCGAGCTGCAGAACGTTATGTCCGCGCTCGCGGTCGCGGCACCCGCTCACGGTCAGGTTCGACCGTCATTGCTGCCACACATCATCTCTGGGTCGGTGGCCAGCGGCATCACGAACCTCGCCGAGGCCCGTGCGCAATTCGAGCGCCGGTTCATCGAGATGGCACTGGCGCGCGCGGCTGGGAAGCGGGCGAGAGCCGCCCGCGAACTGGGTTTATCGCGCCAGGGACTGCTTAAAATCATGGCGCGGCTCGGCCTTTCGGATTGAGCAAGGGGTTTCCGCTGTTACCCTACTGGTCGGCCCTTTGTCTTCCAGCCCGGAACCTTTTCGTACGGGCATGTTCGACGTAAAAGGGAAAACGAGCACGCGGCTGCTGGTATCGACCTTGCCTCGCGGCGAGAGCGTGCCCGAGAGTCAGAAGCAACAGCGAGTGCAACACGACCCGGTCGTGTTGTGGAGAATGAAACGCCCCGGCATGCGGTCGCATACCGTGATCAGTCCCCGTTCCGACGGGGCGCTCGTCGTCTGGTTCGTCAACGGCCGTCCGCTCGGGTATCGGGATTTCGACGATTGGCCCAGCGCAATCCGTTGGAGCGATCAGTTGCGAAAACAGAACTGGTCTGTCGGCTGGCGGGACTAGCCGACACACCCATCACTCGACCCGCCTCATTGGGTGCCGGCGCGAACTCCATCATGTCGTCAACGGCGGACTATAATCCGCCCGGCCAGATTCGGAGGAAGGCGACATATGACACGCACGCTCGCGCTCACAGTCACGCTGGTTCTTCTCGGGTTCGCCGGGTTTCAATCGTCGTACGTGACCTCTGGTCAATCGGACTTCAAGACGATCCTCGACGGCACCTCGCTCAAGGGCTGGAACGTCGTCGGCAACGCCAATTGGTCGGTCGCCGACGGGGCCGTGCAGGCGTCGATGGGCACCGGCTTTCTCGTGACGCCGCAGACCTACACCGATTTCCAGATCACCGCCGACTTCTGGGTCACTGACGATGCGAATAGTGGCATCTTCATTCGCTGCGAAGACCCGAAGACCATCAACGCGATGAACGCGTACGAGGTGAACATCTTCGACAAGCGTCCGGATCAGAGCTATCGAACCGGCGCGATCGTTGACGTCGCCAAGCCGCTGAACATCGTGAATACCGGTGGGAAGTGGAACACGATCGACGTCACTGCACGGGGCCCGCGCATGACCGTGCTGATCAACGGTCAAAAGATGGTGGACGTGCAGGACAACAAACACGCACGCGGACCGATCGCGCTGCAGTACGGCGCCGGCACGGTGAAGTTCAAGAACGTTCGTCTGAAGACGTTTTAGTCTCTTCCCACGCCTTGGTCAACGCCTCGGTGAAGACGTCGGTGGCCTGGGCACCCGATACGCCGTAGCGGCCACCAAGCACGAAGAAGGGCACGCCGCTGACACCAAGCGAGCGTGCCTCGAGCACGTCGGCAGTGACAGCTTCGACGTACGCGTCTCGCTCGAGCACATCGCGGGCCTCGGCTTGATCGAGGCCCGCCTCACCAGCCAGCGCCACGAGCGAGTCGCGATCGAACACCGAGCGCTGCTCGGTGAAGTAGGCGCGATACAACCGCTCGATCACCGCGTCCTGAATTCCCCGGGCTTTTCCCAATTGCAGGAGCTGATGCGCGTCGAGCGTGTTGCCGGTCAATCCCGCATCGCTCAGGTGGTACTCGAGGCCTTCGACATCGGCCAGGTGCTCCATGCGGACGTCCATGTCCCGGACCTGCTGATCTGACAGCTGGTACTTGGACTTGAGCATCTCGTGGCGGTTCGTCGTCTGATGGCGAGGACGCGAGGGATCGAGCTGAAAGGATCGATGCGTGACGTGGATTTCGTCGCGGTGATCGAACAGCGCGAGCGCGTGCTCGAATCGGCGCTTTCCCAGGTAGCACCACGGGCAGACGACGTCGGACCAGATATGCACGTCCATCAGAAGGTCGAAACGTCAGCCGACAAGATTGCGAGACAGGACGGGCACACGATGATGCGTCCGGCGCGCGGCAATAGCGAGGTGAAGCTCACCTGCGTACGCTTCAGCGGCAT
>DATCXH010001084.1:0-11730 GCA_036565925.1 Vicinamibacterales bacterium | reverse complement strand
GGGGAGCCAGTCCCTGAAGCCGGAGTTCGCGTGCGACGACAACGTGCATCCGAACTCGGCCGGATACCGCGCCATGGGCGAGTTCGTCGATCTCACGCTGTTCGACACAAGGGCGCCTCGCAGGTAGCGGCGATCGACGGTTGAGCAATGGAGGAGCAGTGGTTCTGACCAAATCCGAATTGATCGCGTCACTCCAGAAGGAGGTTCGAGTCCTCCAGCATCTGATCACCAAGATCGATCCCGAGATGCTGGATTATCGGCCGACGCCGAAGCAGCGCAGCACGATCGAGCTGCTTCGCTATCTCACCAACATGGGTCCGACGCTGGTGCGATATGCCAAGGGTCAACCGCTCGACGCAGCGGCGATGGCCCAGGCGATCGAGACCGCAAATGCCCGAGACTTCGACGAGACAGTCGCCGCGCTGGCTGCGCACGCGAACGTGTATGTGCAGTTGCTCGGCGACATGTCCGACGAGGACTTTCGAGGTGAGACGGCAGGATTCGACGGTCTTCCAGTGACGCGTGGACAGTTCCTGGTGAATCACGTCATCGGTCAGTGTGCGGCCTATCGCACGCAGCTGTTTCTCTATCTAAAGGCCTGCGGCCGCGACGAGCTGAACACGATGAATCTGTGGGTAGGCGTGGACGCGCCGATTCCGTCGTAGCGAATCCCATCACAAGTTTCTGTGCAAGTACCGCGGGCGAGGTCCACGCCGCGTGGACGATCGCGCCTGCTTTTGGACGACAATCAATAACACTCGTCCTGCCGCGCCGGCTGTGACGGCCTACCAAGAACATGAAACAACTGGTGTTGGAGAACCGCCATAGCGGCCAGAGGCTCTCGTTGCGGCGTGTGACGCGCGACGGCGTGCTATCGCTGGAATTGAAAGGGTCGCTGCCGCCGCGGAACGAGGGGCCGCCGCTGCATATCCATCACGTCGAAATCGAAGATGGGCTCGTCATCGCCGGGACGCTCGGAGCGATGTTGAACGGCCAACGCTTGCGGCTGACCGCCGGCCAGCACGCGCAGTTTCCCGCAGGCGTCGCGCATCGTTGGTGGAACGACGGCGACGACACGTTGTTCTTCGAGGGATACTCCGCACCGCTGGCCGATCTCGATCGCTACCTGCAGGCCGTCTTCGAGGTGCTCAACGCAGGACCACCCGGCCGCCCACCGCTCTTCTACATGGCGCACCTGTCCTGGCGGCATCGCCGCACGCAAACCGTTCTTTTTGCGCCGCCCTGGGTTCAGGCGGTCCTCGTACCCACCGTCGTGCTGATTGGAACCATCCTCGGCCGTTACCGGGGAACGGCCTGGCCAGGATGCCCCGATCGTTGCATCGACGCGCCTACGGCTGCGGAGTAAGTTTTTCGCACCGCTAAACGAACTGATTCCCTTCTGGTCTCGTCTTAGGAGAGTCATCCAGGAGGGTCGATGTCTACCTTCAGCCAGGATCTGCGCTACGCCACACGCACGCTGACCAATAGCCGCGGCTTCACCCTCGTGGCGATCCTCACCCTGGCGATCGGCGTCGGCGCCAACGTCGCCATCTTCAGCTTCGTGGACGGCATCCTCCTGAAACCGTTGCCCTACGACAATCCTGAACGGATTGTCCGGATCCTCGAGAAGCCACCGCAGGGTGAACGAAACGGCATCTCGACGATGAACTTCCTCGACTGGCAGAGGGATAACACGGTCTTCGACTTCCATTCGGCGCAAACCGGCGGCAATGTGACGATGACCGGTGGATCGGAGCCCATTCAGCTGCGCGGTGCTCGCGTATCGGCGGGCTACTTCAATGTCTTCGGGATCAAGCCGGCCTTGGGCCGTGCCTTCCTGCCCGGTGAGGATCAGCTCGGCAAGCATCAAGTTGCCGTCATCAGCCATGCGCTGTGGGAAAGCCAGTTCGGTTCCGATCCCAACATCATCAATCGTGTCGTTCAACTGGATGGCCAGCCTCATACGATCGTCGGAGTCCTGCCCGAGGGAAGCGCTTTCGATCGAGCGGCGGCGCAGATCTGGCGGCCGCTCGCGTTCCTGCCCTCGAACATGACACGCGATTTCCACTGGCTCACGTCGTTCGCGCGGCTGAAGGACGGTGTCACGCTCGCACAGGCACAGGCGAGCATGAACGTGATCGGCGCGCGCATCGCCAAGGACTTCCCTGCCTCCAACAAGAATTGGGGCGTCATCGTCGAGAGTTACGCCTCGACAATCGTCGGGCAGGACATGCGCACCGCTCTCCTGGTGCTGATGTCGTCCACAGGCCTGGTGCTCCTCATCGGCTGCGCCAATCTCGCCAACCTGGCGCTGGCACGTGGCGTATCACGTGAGCGTGAGGTCGTCGTCCGTGCTTCCCTCGGCGCGGGACGCTGGCGCCTCATTCGTCAGTTCCTCACCGAGAACGTCGTGCTGTCGTCGCTCGGAGGCGTCCTCGGCATCGGGGTCGGCTACGCCACGATGAAAGGGATCGAGATGATGCTGCCCGAGTTCGCGTTGGCTCGGGAGATCTCGGTCGAGATGAACTGGCGTGTGCTGGCGTTTGCGATCGCCGTTTCCGTGTTCACCGGCCTGCTGTTCGGCATGGCTCCGGCACTGCAGGCGACGAGGCCGGACCTGGCCTCGTCGATGAAGGAGGAGAGCCGGGGCTCGAGCGGCGGCGCCGCGCGTAAGCGTCTGCGTGATTCGTTGATCGTGGTGGAAGTGGCCCTCGCGTTCGTGCTGCTCGTCGGATCGGGCTTGATGATGCGCAGCTTTTTCCGGTTGATGACGGTGGACACCGGGTTCGATGCGACGAACATCCTGACTCTCCAGTTACCGACCACCATCGAGCTGTATCCGGATCCGATGCGGTTGAATCAATATCTGAACGAGATCCGCACCGCAGTGGCTGCCGTGCCTGGCGTGCGCGAGACCGCGTATAGCTGCGCTCCGCCCCTGCAGGGGAGCTGTTACGGGATGCCGATGCAGCCGGCCAACAAGCCGATGGTGGATTTTGCCAACCGGTCGGGCGGCTTCTTCAAGGTGGTCAGTCCGTCGTATTTCTCGACGCTCGGCATCAAGATGCAAAAAGGAAGAGCGCTGTCCGATCGCGACACGTGGAACGCGCCGCGCGCGATCGTCATGAACGAGCGTCTGGCGAAGCGGTACTTCGACAAGCAGGATCCCATCGGTCAGCGCCTCCTCATTCAGGAAATCATCCCCGGCAAGACGGAGCTCGGGCCGGACGTGTCCTGGGAAGTTGTCGGCGTGATCGGCGACGAGAAGATTGGCGGCCCGGCCGACGATCGCAGCGCCGGTGTCTACGTCTCGAACGAGCAGAGTCCGGTCTACGGCATGGTGTTGAACGTCCGCACCGATGTTGATCCGCTCACGCTGCAGATTCCGATTACCAACGCGATTCGCAGTGTGAACAAGGATCAGGCGATCGCCAATATTCGCTCGCTCGATCAGATCAAGAGCGCCACGATGGGTGGCCGGCGCATTCCCTCGGTGCTGCTTGGCGTCTTCGGCGCTGTCGCGCTGATCCTCGCTGGCATCGGCATCTACGGCGTAATCTCCTATTCAGTCGCACAGCGCACGCGCGAGATCGGTATCCGCGTCGCGCTCGGCGCGTCGGAGCGATCGCTGCTCCGGCTGGTGCTCGATCGCGGCGTCCTCCTCACTGGTATCGGTCTGACGATCGGCCTGGCTGCCGCCTTCGGACTGACGCGGCTGATGGCAAGCCTGCTGTTCGGTGTCGGCGCGCGCGATCCGATGACGATGGCGGGCGTAGCGATTGTGCTGGCGAGCGTGGCGTTGTTGGCGTCGTATGTGCCCGCACGACGCGCCATGAAGGTTGATCCGATCGTCGCGCTTCGCTACGAGTAGGGCGGGGCGATTGCGATTGGTTTCCTCCGGAGCTCGAAGAGCGTAGGTTGGGAGCGGCCCGACACCCACACTACAATGCCCTGATGAGGTTTTTCATTCAGGGGCTGTCTGTATTCATCGCGGCCGTTCTGACGTCCGCACCGGTGTTTGCTGCCACTGTTCGCGGCGTTGTCTCAGATGTCACTGGCGCTGCGTTGCCCGACAGTCACGTCGTGCTGCGCGGCGTCGCCACGGGGCAAGAGACCGCGACGGATACTGGTGCGGACGGTCGATTCCAGCTCGACGCGTCTGACACCGGCACCTATCTCGTGATCGTCACCAGGCCAGGGTTCTCGGAGGCGGCGCGCACCATCGTCATTGAAACCGCTGAAGCGACCGTCGACGTGCCAGTGCAGCTCGAGCTCGGTGGATTCAACGCACAGGTCAGCGTGACGGCCGCTCGTTCAGAGCGCGAGACACGACAGATTCCACTGCACGTCGAAACGATCACCAGAGCGTCGATCGATCAGGACAACACGCTTTCGACCGGGGATGCACTGACGACAGTTGCCAATATCACACCGGTTGGCAACGGCCCGTTTGGCGTGCGGCCGCGTTTGCGCGGGCTGGATTCGACGCGATTGCTCGTGCTCGTAGACGGCGAGCGGCTCAACACCGCGCGTCAGGCGACGGATCGACAGGGCGCGGAAGTCGGCCTCATTTCGCCCGATGCGATCAGCCGCATGGAGATCGTCAACGGTGCGGGCACGCTGTTGTATGGCTCCGATGCGCTCGCCGGCACGATCAACATCATCACCAACGAACCCGGGTTCTCGAGTACCGATCGACTGCTGTATGGGTTCAACGGCTATTACAGCTCCAACGAGAACGGCGCTCGGGGGACTGCGACCATTGGTGCGAGTGGCCCTCGCTACGCGATCCGCCTCCAGGCCGGGCTGGAGGCGTACGACGACTACACGGCCGGCAAGCTGACAGTGGAGGACACGAATCCTTTCTTCGCCACCGGTGCGCTCAACCGCGCTGATACCATCGACGACAACTTCGGATTCGCGTTCAACGCCTTCCCCGATCCGTTCAACGCTCCATATGTCCGCACCAGCAATGAGGTGCCGAACTCCAGCGGCAATGGACATTTCATCAACCTGTCCGGGCAGGTGAAGCTCGCCGAGAACCGGACGGTGCGCGTGCGTTATCAACGGCGTGAGATGAACGACGTTGGTTTTCCCGACTTCGCGGACCCGTACTTCTTCAACGCGACGTCGCTGCCGCAAAGCGATCTCGATCGCGTGTCGGCGCGCTACGAGGCGAGAGCGGTCACGCCGTGGTTGGCCAATCTATCGTTAACCGCCCACTACCAGAAGACCGAACGCCTGCTGCGCAACCTGTTGCCAGTTCAGTTCCCGGCGCCGACGCCCGTCGCCTTCTTCCCGATCAGCGTCTTCCGCCTGGACGTTCTCTCCGACACCGAGCAGCGTGTCACGACACCGGGCGTCGATCTGCAGGCCGTCTTCGTGCCCGCGTCGAATCACTTGCTGACCACCGGGCTCACGTTCTATCGGGACAGCAGTCGCGACTCGCGCACGACAACGACGACGATGTCGCTGGTCGGGCAGGTGGCGCTCGGACAGCGCGGGCCGGCGCCGACAGTATTTCCGACACCTGTCCAACTCGGGCCACCGACGATCGCGCATCCCGTGCGCGTGCCCGACGCGAGCCTGCGCGATGTCGCGATCTTCGCGCAGGACGAGTGGCGTCTACAGCCGAACCTCTCGCTGGTCGCTGGCCTGCGCGGCGATTTCTACAACGTCACGACGGAAGCAACTCCTGGCTACGACGTGGCCTCCGTCGTTGCTGGTGCGGTTCCGCCTCTCGATCCGGCGACGCTCCCGGATCCCGATGGCGCGACGTACACGCGGCAGGCGCTGACCGGTGACATCGGACTCGTTGCGAACGCCGGCGGTGCCGTGAGCCCGTTCGTCCGTTACGGTCGCAGCTATCGTCACCCCAATCTCGAAGAACTGCTCTTTGCGGGGCCCGCCACCGCGGGCAATATCGCGCCGAATGTCACGCTCGAACCCGAGCAGGGCAACAACGTCGATGCGGGCGCGAAGTTCAACTTCCGGCGCATCTCCGGTGGTGCGTATTTCTTCGTGAATCAGTACTCGAACTTCATTGTTCAGGACCTGCCGATCGCGGTGACGCCATCCGGTCCGCTGGTGCAGACGACGAACTATGCGGATGTGCGTATTCATGGCGTCGAGCTGTCGGCAAATGCGCCACTCGTCTTCGAGCAGGGTGTGCTCACGCTCAGCGCCTCGACCGCGTTCACGCGTGGAACGATCACCAAGGGCCTCAACCCGCTCGACGGCAGCGCGCTTGACGGCGAACCGGCGGACAACATCACGCCGGTGAAGGTCCTCGCTGCAGCACGATTCACCGAACCACGTGGGCGGTGGTGGGCCGAGTATGGGGTCAGGACGCAGACCGACGTCACGCGGATCACGCCAACGCTGCTGACCTCGCCGTTCCGTATTGCGCAGGACTTGCTGTCCCTCGACGGCTTCACGGTGCAGCGGCTCGGCTGGGGCGTCGCGTTGACCCATAGCCGCGATCAGCTGAGCCTGAATTTTGCGATCGAGAATCTCGCTAACAAGTACTACCGCGAGCACTTCCAGTTCGCGCCCGCTCGTGGCCGCAGTTTCACCGTCGGCGTCAGTACCGGCACGCGGTAGGCGGAAAAAGGTTTACACTGCGCCGAAGCGCACGCAAAAGCGTGCGCCAGAGGAGGCTCCGTCATGCGACGAGGAGCGTGCATTGCCGCCATCGTGACTGTCGCGTTATACGCGTCGGTATCGGGGCAGGTCTCCGGGCGCGGATACATGGTGCCACGTACGCCGGATGGCCAGCCGGATCTGCAGGGGTTCTGGACCAACGACACGGTCACGCCGCTCGAACGTCCGACCGAGTTTGGCAACAAAGAGGTCCTCACGCCTGAGGAGGCGGCGGCCTACGCGAAGAAGCGCAACGATCAGTTCCTCGCCCAGCCCAGGGACAACATCCATTACGACGATGCGATCTGGCAGGCTGAGAATTATTCGAAGGACGTCCGGCTCCGCACGTCGCTCGTGACCGATCCGCGCGACGGCAAGCTGCCGCCCTTGACCGCTGAGGCGCGCAAACGGGAAGCGGCGCGTGCTGCCAATCGCGCCGGCACTGGTGTGTCGGACAGCGCGCAGACGCGCTCACTCGCCGAGCGGTGCATCAGTTGGGGCAACGTCGGGCCGCCGATGATCCCGCCGACTTACTACGCGAACTTCCAGATCTTCCAGTCGCGCGATGTCGTGATCATCAGCCATGAGTTGATGCATGACGTCCGCATGATCTACCTCGATGGCCGCGCGCATCCTCCGTCTGCCATCGAATACATGGCCGGCCACTCACGCGGGCGCTGGGAAGGCGATACCCTCGTTGTGGACACGACGAATTTCACCGACAAGACAAACTTCCGCGGACCTCCCGCGACGACGCGCCAGGAGATCAGCCACACGCGATCGTTACATGTGATCGAGCGCTTCACGCGTACCGACAGGAACACCATCCACTACGAGTTCACGGTGGAGGACCCGGCGACGTGGACGAGACCGTGGTCCGGTGAGATGTCGATTCGCTCGATCGAAGGCCCGATCTACGAATACGCGTGCCACGAGGGCAATTACGGCCTGGCGAACATCCTGCGCGCACAGCGCATACAGGATTCCAAGGATGCCGCCACTCGCAAGGGGTCATCCAATTAGAGGCGAGCGCGCATGCGCGCCCGCCGCGTGCCCTTAAAATAGAGGAATGCAGGATCTCATTCGCCAACTGCTGGCTGAGCTCGGGGAAGACCCGACTCGCGAGGGGTTGGTGCGTACGCCGACGCGCGTTGCCAAGTCGCTCGCGTTTTTGACCAGCGGCTACCGCGCCAACATCGATGAAGTACTGAACGAAGCGCTGTTTACGGTGGACTACAACGAGATGGTCATCGTGAGGGATATCGATTTCTACAGTCTGTGCGAGCACCATCTGCTGCCGTTTTTCGGGAAGTGTCACATCGCGTACATTCCGAGGACGCGTGTGATCGGCCTCAGCAAAATCCCCAGACTCGTCGACGTGTTCGCGCGGCGGCTGCAGATACAGGAGCGGATGACCAATCAGATCGCAGAGACGATTTGTCAGAAGATCGACCCGCTTGGTGTGGCCGTTGTGTGTGAGGGCACGCACCTTTGTATGTCGATGCGTGGCGTCGAAAAACAAAATTCCTTTGCCGTGACCAGTGCGATGCTCGGCGCGTTTCACGACAACGCGCGCACGCGCATGGAATTCCTGGAGTTGATCCGCGGCCGCGCAGGCTACCCGGTTGGCAATACCCCCGGGCTGGCGTGCGTGGGCGACTGATCATGCGCACGGCGGTCCTCATTCTCATTGCAGCGCTCGCCGGCCCGAGTGTGCTCGCACAAACCACGAAGCCACCCGCGTCGACGACGAAAAAGCCGGCGCCTGCCACGCGCAAGCCCGCGCCGGCGAAACCGCTGCCGCTGGTCACCGAGCCGGCAATGATCGAGTGTCCGGTGATGCTCGGCGAGGGTGCCCGCGACGGCGTGTCGTACTGCGACGTCGTGATTGGCCGCGACCCGCTCAGCGGGATCGTCATCAAATTTCCTCCGCATCAAGGACCGGTGACGCTCACGTTCAATCTGCACAACCGCCACACGTATTCGGAAGAGCAGATCAAGACGAACCGCGCCTATCATCGCTACACGGCCTCAATCGGTGTGCTCGCGCTGGACAACACGCTGTTGTCCCGCTTCTATGTGCAGAACGAGTTCCGCACAGCTGCCGATCTCGTCGATCGCATTCGCGGCGGCAGCGGTCCTGGCGGTCTGAAGGCCGTTGCGCCCACAGGCACCGAACCGATCACCATTGTCGTGACCGAGGACGATGCCAAGGACGGCGTGAGCATATTGGGCGAGAGACTGTCGGTCGTCCGCGTCGATGGCGCCGACACCTTCACAGCTCCTGGTCGGCCGATTGCCGTGATCAGCAATGTGATGCTCGAGTATCGTCCCGCTCCGGCGGCGAAGCCGGCGCCCGCCAGACGAAAGTGACCAGCCCTTCGACGGAGCTCAGGACAGGCCGCCAGGAACGTCTCTCAATCATCGTTCCCGTCTACAACGAAGCCAGAACCGTCAGAGCCGTCATCGATCGGCTGCTGACGATCGATCTGCCCGTGCCACGCGAGATCCTCGTCGTGGATGATGGATCGACCGACGGTACGGGTGATGTGCTGGCCAGGGCTGCAGGTGAAGGCCTGGCGGTGACCGTCATCCGCATGCCGCAGAACGGCGGAAAGGGCACGGCGATTCGTGCCGGCCTTGCGCGTGCGACCGGAACGATCGTCGCCATCCAGGATGCGGATCTCGAACTCGATCCCGCGCAGCTCGCGGTGCTCTTGCAGCCCATCGTCAGTGGCCAGGCGAACGTCGTCTTCGGATCGCGTTTTCTGGATGGCACCGCGCGCGCACCGCGGATGACGATTGCCGGGAACCGCATGCTGACTGCGGCCACGAATCTGCTCTATGGATCGGCGATCACCGACATGGAGACCTGCTACAAGATCATGCGTGCCGACATCGCGCTCTCATTGAAGCTGGACGCGAGCCGCTTCGAAATCGAGCCGCAGATCACGGCGCGGCTACTCCGAGGCGGCCATCACATTCACGAACTGCCGGTGCACTTCGCGCCGCGGTCAAAGGCCGAGGGCAAGAAGATTAAATGGCGCGACGGCGTGCACGCGCTGCAGGTGCTGCTGCGCGAGCGGTTTGGCCCCCCAGGGCACTAAGGCTGTGGCGCCAGCTCCAGAACCCTCGGTTGTGTCGTCACGCGCGTCATCCACACGAGCAGGCCGAGCATGAGCGGCACCGACGCCTGGATGCCGATCACGCGTGCGGTAGGAAACAACAGCACGACGAATAGCCAGTAGACCAGCACGCCGAACGCCGGCGCATCTTCGTGTCGCGGGGGTTCAAGCATGTAGGCGCCGAACCAGAGCAGCGGCAGCCCGAGCAGCGTGACGTCGTAGACGATGACGTGTGGATTGACGAGCAGAGAGGCGAGCATGACGACCCCCAGTCGAACGCGGACCGGGGCGTCACTCTTCCAGACACGAACTGTGTACCAGAGCACGATCGCGCTGAGCGCCAGCCACAGAGGAACGCCGACAACGTTTGGCAGTAGCCGCGTGACTGCACGGAGTGAGTGGCTGTTGAACGGTTTCGATTCGAGCAGATCCTGGTAGGTCAGCGTGATGCGCAACGAGCCGGCAAATGCCGTGAACGCCACCGTGCCCAGTGTCGACCAGATGATGGCCGCCTGTGCGGCCGCCGAGACGACCGCACCGGCCAGCATGCGCCATTCCCCGCAGGCCAGCACGATGACGGCGAGCGGGATGCCGAATTGAGGTTTGAGCGCCAACAGGCCGAACGCTGCGCCGGCAAGATATGAGCGTCCGCGTTCCAGCGCGAGCCATCCGAGCCAGAACGCGGCCATGATGAGGATGCTGATCTGGCCAAAGAGGACCAGATTCCAGAACGGCGGAAAGACCGCTGCCGCAGCGGCAATCATGCGCCGGTTCGAGAGCTGGTCAGCCAGCGGCCGCCAGACATTCCAGACGATAACGATGTACAGCGCGATGGTCAGAGCGCTCCAGATCAGCAGTGCCGGGCGATAGGACCACCCGTTAAAGGGTGCGAACAGGAGCGCCGCCTGAGGCGGATACACAGGGGGATAGAGCTCCGGTTTGGACTCCGGCACCAGGGCGACCTGCGCTTCGTGCAGCGCCTCGATGTCGTACATCGCTTCGATCTGGCCGACGGCGGCGAGATGGCCCAGCGTGTAGAACTGGAGGAAGTCCGTGCCCTTCAACGGGCCTGCGATACCGCGATCCCCTGGCCCGGCGAAGGTGACGACCAGTGCGCCAATCCAGAGCAGGGTGGCAGCGAGAATCGCATGATTAGTGGCGTGGCGTTGTGACCGTGGCCAACGAATTCGCGAGACGACACCGTCGCGCATACCTTCAAGCACAGTGCAAGCCGCCTACCTCTCCAATCGAGATGATACTGTCTCTTCAGAGATGCGCGGTTTCGCCCTTGCCCTGGTGATTGGGGCACTCATGGTGACGGCCGTTCGCTGGGGAAGTTGGGTGGCGGGCGGGTCGGACTCCTACTGTTACGTGCACCAGGCGGAGCGCTGGGCCGACGTCTTCGGTCAACTCGCGCGTGGCCGCCTCACTGGTCTGCAAGTGGCCGAACCGCTCGCGCTCGACGCGCCGTGGCCGGACGCCGCGCGCGCGTTTGCTCCATCGGGTCATGTGCCGTCGCCGACGGTGGCTGGTGCGATCGTGCCGATCTGTCCTGCAGGTCTTTCGATCGCGATGGCGCCGTTCGTGCTCGCTGGCGGACCGCGCTCGGCCTTCTACGTCCTGCCGCTCTTTGCCGCCGTCCTCGTCGGCGCCACATTCGTCACTGGTTCGCGCTTTGGTGCGCGTGTCGGGATGTTCTCGAGCCTGCTGGTCGCGGCCAGTCCAATTGTGTTGTATCAGGTGATTCAGCCGATGAGCGACGTGCCGGCTGCGGCGCTCTGGATGCTGGCGGTCGCGCTCGCGACCGCGGCCAAGTCTCGCTCGAGTGTCCTGAGCGGATTCGCGACGAGCGGCGCGATCCTCGTTCGTCCCAATCTCGTGCCTTTAGGAATCGTCATTGGACTGTTCCTGCTACTGCGACCGGAGCGGAGCTGGCCACAGCGGCTTCGAACGGCTGCCATGT
>DATCXH010000259.1:0-3313 GCA_036565925.1 Vicinamibacterales bacterium | reverse complement strand
GTCAAGAGTCAGGCGCAAGAAGAAGGGCTGCTTGCGACACTCGCCAGTGCGGGCGCGGTTCTGCTCACCGATACTTGTTCGGCCTTCGCTCAGGCATTGCCTCCGGGGACGAAGGTCGCCGCGCTCGATTCGGCGAAGCAGGTGCACTACCTGCCCGCGATCCTGGGTATTCAAGCGTGGTTTGGATCGACCACCGACTGCATCAACGCGGCGCTGACGGGCCGCTGGACAGGAGAACGGCCGTGACGGTCTCGACCAAGATCGTGCTGCGGGGACGCAAGGTGTGCGGTGGCCGAGCTGAGGGCGAAGCGCTCGTCACCCGTCAGACGATTCCGGGCTGGGGCGGCGTGAATCCCGTCCAGGGTGTCATCACTGAAACGCAGCACGAGCTCCGCGGCGTAAGTTTCAAAGACAAAGTGCTGGTGTTCAGAGGTGCGAAGGGGTCCTCGGGCTGGTCGGCGATGTATCACACCACGAGACTCGCCGGCACCGCTCCGAGGGCTCTTATCTTCAACGAAATGACCACCAAGGTCGCGCTCGGAGCCATTGTCATGCGCGTGCCGAGCATCACCGATCTCGATCAGGATCCTCTCGACGTGATCGAGACCGGCGACTGGGTCACCGTGGATGCCGATCAGGGCATCGTCGAGGTCATCAAACGAGTGCTTTAATCCCGGGCTGCCTAAGATGTGGCCCTACGAATATGCGCCTCTGGTCTGGTCTCGTCATCCTTGTTCTGCTCGTCGTCGTGGTGCCGGCCCGTCCACACGAACCGGGGCTACTAGCGCAGGAAGCGCATCCCGATGATGTGCGCGCCGCAGCCGGACGCGCTCTGGCTGCGATTCAAAAAGCGCAGGCGCCGTGGTACACGACGAACAAGCAGGTGTGTGCCTCGTGCCACCATCAATATCAGCCGGCGATCGCCTACCGCTCTGCTCGAGACCATCGGATCCCGTTCGATGAATCGATTGCAAAGGCCGACGCGATCAAGGCGTTCACGTTCGCCGATATCGATCGCGCGGTGCAGTACACCTATGTGATCGAGCCGGCGATGGATGATGCCTACCGGATGGTGGCGGCCAACGCCGCCGGCGTGAAGCCGAATCTGGGCGCAGCGATCTACGCACGGCTGTTGATCTCGCGTCAGAACGCTGAAGGTGACTGGGACGGTTTCCACCAACGGCCGCCCTCGTCTTACAGCCGCGTGACGATGGCGGCGCTCGGGTTGCGCGCGGTGCAGCTCTATCACCATCCCAGCCAGAAGGCGCAGGCCGATGCGGCGGTGGCGCGCGCGCGGAGGTTCCTTGAATCGCGCGCCGCGCGTGATACCGAAGAGCGGAGTTATCAGCTGCTCGGACTGCGGTGGGCCCTGGGCGCCGAAGCGCCAGGCGCGAAAACGACTGGTGCCGATCGCGCAGCGCTGCGGAAACTGGCGGCTGCACTGCAAGCGACGCAGCGTCCTGACGGTGGTTGGAGTTCGATTCCCGGACGCGAGAGCGACGTGTATTCGACCGGCCAGGCTTTGGTTGCGTTGCATGATGGTGGCAGCGTCGCGATCATCGATTCGTCGTGGCAGCGTGGCATCGCCTGGCTGCTGAAGACACAAGCCGCCGACGGCACATGGCATGTGACGTCGCGACTGCATCCACCGGCTCCGCTCAGCCCGCCGTACTTCGACGCGGGTTATCCGCATGGTCACGATCAGTTTCTCTCGATGCAGGGTGCGAGTTGGGCAGTGATGGCGTTGTCGTATGCGCTCGAGCCGGCCACGCGTGTCGCGCCACCTCCGCTTCCAGAGACCGAACCGTTCGGCGTCGAATCGTGGGTCGAGCCGATGCTCTTTGGTTCAGTGGCCGACGTGAGAAAACTGCTCGACAGCGGTCTCAGTCCCAATGTGGCGACGAAGTCCGGCGGGACGACGGCGCTGATGATGGCAGCTCCAGACGTCGAGAAGATGCGTCTGCTGCTCGATCGCGGCGCCGATGTGAACGCGCGTGCCCGGTCGCGTTTCTCAGCGCTGATGGTTGCTGCGCAATATCAGGAAGGCGATGCGGCGATCAATCTGCTCCTGGATCGGGGCGCACAGGTGGCCCCGCCGGCCGATGGAGTGCCGGTGTTCAGCGCGAACCCGTTCGTGCTGGCCGCCTATGCCGGGAATGCGAAGAGCCTGAAGCGTCTGCTGTCCGCCGGTGCGAAGGTGGACGATGCGTTCATCGCGATCGGCACGTCCCGAACCACGCCAATGCTCGGCGCGTTCAAGTTCGGCGATGTTGAGGTCGCCAACACGTTGCTCGATCTCGGAGCGCCTGTGGACTTCGCCGACGGTAACGGCATCACGATGCTTGGCCGCACGGTCCTCAACAACGAAGTCGACATGGCGCGCGCCTTGATCGCGCGCGGCGCGAACGTCAACGTTGTGGACAAGCTGGGCATGACGCCGCTGCTCTGGGCAGCGAACGTGGATTTCGGCGACACGGCGATGATCGAGCTGCTGCTGAAATCCGGCGCGAAGACCGACGCGCGGAATAAGGACGGCCTCACGCCGCTCGAATTGGCGCGCAAGTACGGCCATGCCACGTTGGTCCCGGTTCTTGAGCAAGCACAGATTAAGTAGAACAAACCAAATGTCCTGGTTGATTTTGTTTGTTCTCCGTAGGCGCTCTATCGTCGGTCGAGATTGTCGGCGAGTCGCCGTTGGAATGTGGCGTAATCGATCGCGTGGACCGGGCCGGTTCCCGCGAGGTCGAGTGCATGCGCAGCCGCGGCGCCCATCGCAATGCACGGGCCCATCACCCGAATCGCCGACAGCGCGCTGACGTCGGCATCCACACATCGTCCGGCCGCGACGATGTTATCGGCGTCACGGGGCACCATGCACGACAGTGGAATGTAGTAGACGTGGTCGTCGGGAAACTTCTCCCAGTGCACCAGGTCGGGCGCGTTGTGCAACTCGACCCACCACGCACATCGCGCCGCTGCATCAGCGGGCCGCGTCCCTGATCGAATATCGTCGAGGGTGAGTTGCTTGCGGCTGACGATCCAGCGCGTCTGCCGCAGGCCGGGATTGCCGTAGGCGCGCACTTGCGCGTCGCGGAAGATCTCAGGGAACTCCGAGCGCAGGAACCGAATCACGTTGTCGGCCTGCCGTCGTCCTTCGAACACCATCCGCGCGGAGCCGAGCGGATCCAGCGGCGTTTCGAAATGCGTGACGTTCGCCAGCATGAAGTTCCTGCCGGGGAAGTGCATGAGAAAGCCGTCGTGGCGGACGAGACCGTATCGATCGCCGCGCTCGGCCAGCCGCTTGTGCACGTCG
>DATCXH010000454.1:0-4039 GCA_036565925.1 Vicinamibacterales bacterium | reverse complement strand
CAAGATCACGATCGGCCGGGACGATGTGAAGCTGACGGAGATGGGTGCGCCGATCAATGCGCGGATGGGACTCAACACGTGGGCCGCCTTCGTCGGCACCGACCAGAACGCCGCCATCGCCGGTGATGTCGCGATGCTCGCGAACGAGGTGACGCCGGTATTGAAAGCCCTACGCAAAAACGGCCTCGACGTCGTCGCCATCCACCACCACATGACGCAGACGCAGCCGACGGTGTTCTTCCTGCACTACTGGGGAACTGGCCCGGCAGACAAGCTCGCCACCGGGTTCAAAGCTGCACTCGCCGAGCTCGGAAAGTCCCCGGCACCGACGACGCATCACTGAGTCATTACTTTGCGACGAGGCTGAACTTGGCAGTGCCGACGTCCTGACCGTTGCGCGCGACGGACACGTCAACGTTCCACGTACCGCTCATGCTGAGCTGACCGGTGCCGCGATACGTGCCGGGCCCTTGCGGCGAGAGCGGGGCTTCTGCGTGCATCGCCGGCATGTTCATCGACGGCATCGCCGGCATCGTGAATACCACTTTCACCATGCCGTCGGCGAGCGGTGAACCATCCGGCTGCTTGACCGTAACCACGAAGCTGTTGTCGCCGGACTTCGGTGGATCGGGCTCGGTGGCGAACGTGACGGTCATGTCGCCGGCTTTGCCGGTCTGCGCCGTCGACGCTGTGCTCGACGAACCGCCACAGGACGAGGCGAGCACCGCGAAGAGCACGAGCGCCGCCGGGACTGCCTTACGCATGAACCACTCCGGCCGCCGGCGACGGATGTCCTCGCCGATGGCAAACAGACACGGGATGAGGAAGAGCACGTAGATCGTCGAGCTGATCATGCCACCAAAGGTCGGCGTGGCAATTGGCTGCGTGATATCCATGCCCGTTCCGGCGGAGAACATGATCGGCAGCAGGCCGAACACCGTCGTCGCCACCGTCATGAGCTTCGGGCGCAGCCGCGCGACCGACCCCTGCACGACCGCATCCATGTACGACTGATCAGGTGTGCGGTTGGCCAGAGCCTCGCGGATGAACTCGATCATGATGATGCCGGTCTGGATCGCGACCGCGAAGAGCGACACATAGCCAATGATCACGGCCGTGGTCATCGAATATCCCAGTGCCGCCTGCAGGAACACGCCGCCAACCAGCGCAAACGGCGCCGACGCCATGATGAGTGAACTGTCGGCCACCGAGTTGAACGCCATGATCAACAGGATGAACATGATCGCCAGCGTCAGCGGCACGACGATGCGGAGCTTGGAACGCGCGTCCTCGGTGTACTTGTAGTTGCCCGTCCACTCCAGTGAGTAGCCGGCGGGAATCTTCAGGTTCGTCGCAAGGTAGTCGCGCGCCCGCTCCACGTACTCAGGCCCGGTGATGTCACGCAGATAGACGTAGATGTAGCCGGCCAGTTCGCCGTTGTCGTTGCGGATCATCTCCGGCGCTTCGCGCACGCTCACGTCCGCCACATCCCCCAGCGCCACCGACCGGCCATCCTCGGTAACGACGGGCGTGGCGCGAACCTTGGCCAACGTGTCGGTGTACTCGGGCGAGTACTGGACGGAGAGCGGCACGATGGTCTTGTCCGACTGTCGGATGCCGACGACGTTGTCGCCTCCGATCGCGAATCGGACGGTCGAGAGCGCTTCGTCTACCGTGACGCCGTGCTCGGCCATGCGCTCGAGATCGAGCCGCGCGTCCACGAAATAGCCTTGCGAAATGCGCTCCGCGATCACGGACGCGGTGCCCGGCAACCCGCGAAGCTGCGCTTCGACGTCCTGCGCGACCTGTTGCACGACCGCGAGATCCGGCCCCTTCACCTTGAGACCGACCGGCGTTTGTATGCCGGTGTCCTGCATCATGACGCGCGTGCTGATCGGCTGCGTCCAGCTGTTCGAGTAGCCGACGATCGACATCGCCTTGTTCATCTCGTCGATCAGCTTGTCCTTCGTCATGCCCGGCCGCCACTCAGCGCGTGGCTTCAGCATGACGGTCGTCTCGATCATCTCGACTGGCGCGGGATCGGTTGCCGTGTCCGCACGACCGAGCTTGCCGAAGACGCGGGCGACTTCAGGGAAGGTCTTCAGCTTGCGATCCATCTGCTGGACGATCCAGCCCGCCTCCCGCGACGGCAATCCCGGCAGCGTCGTCGGCATGTAGAGGATCGAGCCCTCGTCCATCTCCGGCATGTAGTCCTTCTGGAACCGGAGCATGACGAACGTCGCGACGACGAGCAGAACGGCGCTCAGCCCGACGAAGACGTAGCGGTGGCTGATCATCCACAACAGCGTCAAGCGATACATCCGCACGAACACGCTCTCACGCTCTGGCGCGGGCTTCACATCCTTCTTGAATATCCACACGATGACGATCGGCAGCAGAAAGAGCGTGAGCAACGTCGAGAACGCCATCGCGAACGTCTTGCTGTAGGCCAGCGGATTGAACAATCGTCCTTCGCGTTCGCCGAGAAAGAAGATCGGCAGGAACGAGGTGACGATGATCAACATCGAAAACAGCAACGGCCGGGTCATCGTGGCCGTCGCGTGAATGATGGTCCGCATCTTCTCGGCGGCCGAGAGGCCTGGACGCCGAGAAAGCTCGGTGGTCGTGTTTTCGACGATGACGATCGTGGCATCGGCCATCTCGCCGATCGCGATCGCCAGACCGGCGAGCGAGAAGAGATTGACGGTCTGGCCAAACAGCGCGAGCGGCAGCGCCGTGAACAGCGTGCCGAGCAGCAGGACGACGACCGGCGCGACCGAGGCGCGCACGTTCTTCAATGCCACGCCGATCACGAGAATGACGACGACCAGTTCGTAGATGATGGCCTGAAAGAAATTGGTCAGCGTCTCCCAGATGAGCGCGGCACGATCGTAGGTGGGCACGAGCTCGATGCCCTTGGGCAGCGTCGGTTTGAGCTGTTCGAGCTTCTCGCGCAGTGCATTCGTCACCGCGAGCACGTTGCGGCCCTGCTCCATGATCGCGATGCCGCCGACGACTTCGCCGGTGCCATCGAGATCGGCAATGCCGCGGCGCAGGTCGTAGCCGGACTGCATGTAGCCGACGTCTTTCAGATGCACCGGCTGACCGGCCTGATCGCGACCGAGGACGAGGTACTCGAGCTTCTCGAGGTCGGCCGCGTCGAGACCACCGCGCAGCTGATACTCACGGTTGGTGACTTCGATGGTGCGTCCTCCGGCTTCTTGAAACGCGCCTTGCACAGCCGTGAGGACGTCCTTCAGCGAGATACCCCGTTCGCTGAGGAGCGGCGGGAACAGCTTGACCTGATATTGCTTCTCGAGACCGCCAACCGACGCGACTTCGGAGACACCTGGCGCTGACTGCAACGCAGGCTTGATCAAGCTTTCGTTCAGCAGCCGCAGCTCACGCAGGTCGCGGGTCTGTTCGTGATCGACCAACGCGTACTGAAAGATCCAGCCCATGCTGCTGGCGTTGGGACCAACCGTCACGTTCGCGTCGGGTGGCAGCTGCGCACGAATTGCGTTGAGGCGATCCTGGACGAATTGGCGGACGACGGCCCGTCGGCCAGGGTCCTGCAGGATCACGTAGACGAAGGAGAACCCCATGTGCGACGTGCCGCGGATCGACTGCACATCGGGCGAGCCCTGCAACGCGCGGATCACCGGCTCGGTGACCTCGGTCTCGATCAGCAGCGGACTGCGCGGCCACTTCGCGTAGACGATGATTTGCGGATCGGAAATGTCGGGGATCGCGTCGAGCGCAACGTTGCGCAACGCATACGCGCTGAGACCGATGAGCGCCATCACAAGGCACCCGACCAGCCACTTGAACCGGATGACGAGCTCGATGATCGCGGTAATCATGAGAGCGATGCCGCTTCGCGTTCCAGGTTCCAGGTTCCAGGTTCCGGGTTCCAGGGTTCGAGGTTCGAGGGTTCCGGGTTCCGGGTTCCACGTTCCAGGTTCCGGGTTCCACGTTCCGGGTTCCGGGTTCCACGTTCCAGGTTCCGGGTTCCACGTTCCAGGTTCCGGGTTCCACG
>DATCXH010000442.1:0-4359 GCA_036565925.1 Vicinamibacterales bacterium | reverse complement strand
GGTGGAACGTGGATCAGCAGGACGGTCGGATCGTTCGAGAAGGGTGAGATCGACGAGGCGCTCGACGATTGCCGCCAGAACAGAACCCCCGGCGTTGGTCCGTTCTCGAATGCTGTCGATTGCAATCCAGCGATCGCAAGCGTCGAGAAGCTGGCAGACGACCGGGGTCCCCTCGGTCGTCACGCGCGTCGCGTAATTGCAAATGAAGAGCGAGCTGTCTCGCCAGTATGCGACGAGGTGCGGCGACCGCTTAACTTTGATCGGGCGCCGCACCATCAGATGTCACGAACCAATGACCATCGTCGGCGTGCAAAGATCCGTCATCAGTCGATCAAGCTGCTGCAGCTTCGCGAGAGTTCTCACCGGTTCTTGATCGACGGCGATGGCGCGCGCTTCCGCGGGCCCAAGCTGGGATTCCAACTTAGCAATATGCGCCCTAAGGCTCTTCTTCACCGGGTTGAAATCAATCGCGCCCCTCGGCGGCCTGGCTTTCGTCATCGATTTTCGAGCCGGGCGCGCAGGTTTCTTGGCTCGCTTTTTCGGGGACGACTTGCGCGCGGGGGTACGTTTCTTGACCACAGACACTCTCCTGGTGAAAAAGAACGAGTCAGTCTAGGTTAGTGCGCCGCATCGGTCAAGACAGCCAGCCGAACTTGTAGGGAGTACATGATCTGACCGCTCCCGAGAGCAAGTGATCTGACCGCTTCTACTTTTGCGGCCGCTCGGGATACGACAGCGAGCTGGGAGGCTCCATGACGTATCCGGAAGCCGCATGGGAGCGGGCCATGACGGTGCAGGAAGTGATGTTGAAGGCGCTGAGCGGTGAGCTGCATTGGTTTCGCGCCGCGGAGATTTTGGGGTGGTCGCCGCGGACGCTGCGGCGGTGGCGGGAGCGTTTCGAAACGCATGGCCACAGTGGCCTGATCGATCGGCGGCTGCTGCGACCGTCGAAACGTCGTGTCTCACCCGCCCAGCTCGAGCTGGTCCTGCGGCTCTATCGCGAGCGGTACGCGGGGTTCAATGTGCGGCACTTTCACCAGATTGCGACACGCGACCACGGCGTGACCGTGTCGTATAGCTTTGCCAAGCAGACGCTGCAGGCCGCGGGGTTGGTGAAACGCCATCGGGCGCGTGGACGGCACCGCCTGCGGCGGGAGCCGCGGGCCTGTTTGGGAGAAATGCTGCACCTCGATGGCAGCGTGCATGCGTGGTTCACCGGTGAGGAGCTTCGCCCCTGCCTCATTGCCGTCTCGGACGACGCGACCAAGCGGGTGGTCCATGCGGCGCTGTATCCGAGCGAAAGCACCTGGGCGGTGATGAGCAGCCTGGCGATCGTCTTCCGCACGGCGGGGCTGCCGATGGCGTTGTACACGGATCGCGCGCACTGGGCGTTTCACACGCCGAAAGCCAGAGGCCCCGTCGATAAGACCAGGCTGACGCAGGTGGGGCGCGCGTTGGCGCGCTTCGGCATCGAGCACATCCCGTCGTATTCCCCGCAAGCCCGCGGTCGCAGTGAACGGCTCAATCGCACGTTTCAGGATCGCCTGGTCAACGAGCTGCGGGTGGCGGGGATCACGACGCTGCCGGCGGCCAATCGCTATCTCGCCGAGCACTTTGTCCCGCAGCACAACGCAAGGTTCATGCGCGCGCCGCGAGATCCGGCGAGTGCCTTCGTGCCGCTCGGCTCGGTCAACCTCGATGACATCCTGTGCCACGAAGAGGAGCGCGTCGTCGCCCGCGATAACACCGTCGTTATTGCTGGGCGCACGCTGCAGATCGCGGCCCAACCTGGTCGGCGCAGCTGTGTCGGCTTGACGGTCACGGTCCGCCGGCATCTCGACGGTCGCCACACGATTACCCGCGGCACCCAACGGTTGGCCACCTTTTGCGACGACGGGCAGCCCATGGACGCTGCCGCCGCCGTGGACGCCAAGACCGCGTCCACCGCGGCTTGGAAAACGCCCAGACCGCGTTTCCCACAGCGCCCACACGCGTCACTTTAAAGAAAAAGCGGTCAGATCACTTGTCAAACGGAAGCGGACAGATCACTTGTCAACAACACGGTCCCAGACTGGACACGGTCCCAGACTGGATGGTTCGGATTGTGGCACGATCAACGTCAGTACCCTTATGACGACCTCAGCACCAGACCTCGTCGTTCTCTACGAACACCCGGAATGGCAGAAGCCGCTCTTTGCCGCCCTGGAACGTCGCGGTGTCGCGTTCACCCGTTTTAACGTCACCACGGCCGCATTCAGCAATCACGAGGCGCCCGTCGCGCCGATCTATTTCAATCAGGCGAGTCCGAGCGCCTACATTCGCGGCCACGCGCGGGCGGTTCCACTTGCGCTTGCCTACATGCGTTCGCTCGAGCGTCAGGGTGCGCGGGTGCTCAATGGCGCGGACGTCTTCGCGCTCGAACTGAGTAAAAGCGCGCAGGCGACGCTGCTGCAGACACTTGGCATCGACACTCCGTACTCCTTTACGTTCAACGACGTCGACGCCCTTCGTCGTCACGCACAGGCAAACGTGAAGTGGCCGGCACTCCTGAAACCGGATCAGGGCGGCAGCGGCGCGCGTATCCAGGTAGTGTCCTCGTGGGAAGAGATCGAGGCCGTCTTTGCCAACGATCCGAACGTCTGGCTGCCAGACAATCTGTTCCTGTTACAGGAGTTTCTGCCGCACGACCCTGAACAAGGGATCGTGCGCATGGAGTTTCTCGGCGGTGAGCTTCTCTACGCGATGCGGGTCAAAACCCACGGACGTTTCAATCTGTGTCCGTCACCGGTCTGCAATCCCGATAGCGGCAACGGACTGTGCGAGCGGCCCGAGGACCCACCCATCGCCGCGCCGCCGGTGGAGTTCTATCCCTACCTCGACGTTCCATCAGAAGCGGTGGAAACCGGAAAGCGGATCGTTCGTGCGGCGCGACTCGATGTTGGTGGCATCGAGTACCTCGAAACCAACGACGGCCGACGCGTGTTCTACGACATCAACGCCAACTCGAACCTGAGACCGTCAGTTGCCGCGGCGTGGGGATTCGATCCATTCGATCGCGTCGTCGACTTCCTGATCCGCCAGCTCGCCGTCGGCGCCACACCGCTCAGTTGACACGCGGCGGTGCTGGCACTACTGTGATGGTGTGCGCTGAAAGGGCGCCCGCGGGTTCGCGCGAAGGGCCAAGCCCACCGTCATAACTGTTCCACCAACGGCAACGAACCGCCGTGCTGCCTGTCTGCGAACCACAGGATTGATGCATGGAGGTTGTATGCCGTCACGCGAACTCCCCGCTCATCCAAATCTGGAACAACTGAAGAAGCAGGCGAAGTCATTGCTCGCTGCGGCCAAGGGGCGCGACCAAGAAGCGCTGCAGCGATTCGCCGTCCTGCCCGCGCTCGCGAGCAAGTCGCTCGACGACATCGCGGCCTCGAATCTTGCGCTGCACGATGCCCAGTCGGTCGTGGCGCGCGAGCATGGGTTCGCGTCCTGGAACGCGCTGCGCGAGGAAGTCGAGTCGCGCACGCTGTCGTTCGACGAGGCGGTCGACGACTTCATTCGCTGTGCGACCGGCGGCGCCATTGGTCGTGCAGAACGACTGCTCGCACTCCATCCGCGCATCGCTTCAGCGACGTTGCACACGGCGCTCGTCCTCGGCGACGCCACCGCGGTCGACGAGCGGTTGAGAGATCATCCGGAAATAGCTCAGCAATCAGGCGGGCCGCAGAATTGGGAACCGCTGCTCTACGTGTGCCATACCTCGATGCACAAGAACGACCAGCTTCGTGTCGACGGGCTCGTGGCAATCGCACGTCGTCTCTGCGCGCTTGGCGCGAATCCCAACGCCGAGTATCACTGGAACTGGCACCCGGAACTTCCGCGCACAGCGTTGTGGGGCGCCGTCTGCACGATTCGCCACCTGCCGCTTGCGGAAGTGCTGCTCGATGCCGGGGCCAATCCGACCGATGGTGTCACCTCGCATATCGCCGGTGGCGGTGGCAACCTTGACGCGCTCGAATTGCTGCACCGCTACGGGCTCAACGTGAACGGCATCCCCGGTGGTGTGCCACCGCTCGTCTACATGATGTTGTGGAGCGAGAATCCAGCCGGTCCATTTTGGCTGCTCGATCACGGTGCAGATCCAAATCTCGCGTGGGGCCACGAGGACGAGGCGCCTCTGCACGTTGCGGCCCGGCGTTGGACCGTGCCGATGGTCGAACGTCTTGTCGATCACGGCGCTGACGTGTCGCGCCGTCGCGCCGACGGCGCCACACCGCATACACTTGCAGCGCTCCATGGCAACACGGACATCGCCGCATGGCTGCTCGCGCACGGCGCCGTTGACGAACTGTCACCGCTCGA
>DATCXH010000579.1:0-2997 GCA_036565925.1 Vicinamibacterales bacterium | reverse complement strand
GCTCGGCGGCACAGCGCGCAATACAACGACCGACGAACGTGGGCGCTTCACCATCGACAGCGTGTTCGCGGGTAACTACACCCTCGACGTGCACACCGCGTCTCTGGACTCGATGAATGCGGCTCATCGCGTGCAGGTTACGCTCGTTGATTCGACGACGCCGCTCGAGCTCAAGGTGCCGACGGGCGTCGCGCTCGCCGCCCTGGTCTGCGGTGGTCGAGTGCCGGCGAGTGGCGCGATCATCGTCGGCACGCTCCGCCTTCGCGACGCGCCGTCGACGGCGGCGCTACGTGGCGGCAAGGTAGTGGCCGAATGGAGCGCCGATCCGCTGGATACGGCCTCGTCGCGCGCACGACGACTCGAGGCGCCCGCAGCGCAGGATGGATCGTTCCGGGTGTGCGGCGTGCCGATGAACGCGTCGATCTCGCTCAGCGCGACGACGGACAGTGCAGAGACAGCGGAGCCGATCACTGTCCACATTCCGGCGGCGGCACGGATCACTCGCACCGAAGTGATGCTCGACCGCGAGGCGGCCCTGGCGCTGCGAGGCGCGACCTTCTCCGGCGTCGTCGTGACCGATTCGACGAAGCTCCCGATCGCCGGGGTGGAGGTCTCCTTCCCGGAGCTGGGAAAGAGCGTTTTCACCGACGGCCAGGGCGCATTTAGAATTTTCGGAATTCCGCCGGGCGAGCAGCACCTGATGGTGCGCCGCATCGGATATGGTGCCGCCGACACGCGCGTCACCTTCGCTGGTCATGAGACGCTGGAGCGACGAGTGGTGCTCGGCCGGGCGGTCAGGCTCGATCCGGTCGTCGTCGCAGCGAAGGAAAACGATCGAACGATGCCGGGCTTCGAGGAGAACCGTCGCGTGGGGTTGGGTCATTTCCTTACGCGCGACAGTCTGGCGAAGTATGAGGGGATGAAGCTGGCGACTGCGCTACAGCAGATGCAGGGCTTCGGGATGGTGGATGGTCGCGGCCATCAGTGGCCATCGAGCCGGTACGTCACCCCGCCGCTCTGCCCCAGTACGCCGCAGAGCGTCTACGCGGCTTGCATGCAGTCACACGGCTTCTACGTCCCGGAGAATCACGAGCTCGCACAAGGAATGCGGACGGCCTGCTACGCGCAGGTGTACGTCGATGGCGTGTTGATGAATGGCATGAGAGAGCCTATCGAGCCATTCGACATCGCCCCTTTTACGCCGGAGCGGCTCGAGGCGATCGAGTATTACGCGGGGCCGTCGCAGACACCGCTGAAGTATTCACGCATGGGATCCGCCTGCGGTGTGCTCGTAATCTGGACGCGACGGTCGCGGTAGCAATGCGGCCTGTTGGTTCGGCTTGACTCTGCGTCTCCGCGTGCAGAGCCTTGATCTGCCCGTTTCACTCACCGAGCCGCAACACAATCCGTTCGTCGTCGACTACCTGCTCGGAAAGCGCGAGCCTCCCGTCGAAATTCCCCCGCTCATCGGATGGGGCGACGAGACCGAAGCAGTCGCCTACGTTCAGGATTCTTTCATGGCGGACCAAAGGATCGATGAGGCCGAAACCTTGCACCTGGGCGGCCCACAACCTTACAATTGGACGGGCACAAACCTTTCAATTGGACGGGCACTAACCTTTCAATTGGACGGGCACTAACATTTCAATTGGACGGCCACTAACCTTTCAATTGGACGGCCATTAACCTCAATTGGACGCCCCCCTGAGCTCGTCAAGCGATCCCACCACCCGACCGTATCCGCGGTTCATCGAGGCCAGTATTGCCGAGGCCCTCGCGGACTCGCCGGTGGTCCTGATCCACGGTCCGCGGCAGTGCGGTAAGAGCACGCTTGCCCAATCGCTCGGCGAAACGCGCGGGTACCGATATTTGAGTTTCGACGACGAAGTCGCTCGTCGCGCCGCAGAAGCGGATCCGGCCGGCTTCGTCCTCGGATTGACAGATCGTCTCGTCATCGACGAGGTCCAGCGGGTCCCACAGCTCTTCACATCGCTCAAGGCCGCGATCGACCGCGATCGCACACCTGGCAGATTCCTCCTGACCGGGTCGGCCAACGTACTGCTCGTTCCGTCGCTTTCCGATTCGCTCGCTGGACGAATGGACATCCAGCGGCTTCACCCGCTTGCGCAGTGCGAGCTCGGGCGGCACAAGTCAGCCTTTCTTGCGCGCCTGTTCGCGGGCGATTTCTCGACCACCACCTCGGATCGACTCGGCGACGCACTGATCGAGCGCATCGTCGCCGGCGGCTATCCGTCGGCACTGGCACGCGACACCGAACGCCGTCGCTCGACGTGGTATCGCAACTACGTCGACGCGATGGTGCAGCGCGACGTACGCGACCTCACCCGCATCAGTTCACTGGATGCTCTTCCAAGATTGCTCACGCTCGCCGCATCGCAGACCGCGTGCCTCATGAACGTCAGCGGCCTCGCGACGGACTTTCAGCTGAGCCGTCCGACGATTCGCGACTACCTTACGCTGCTCGAGCGCGTGTTCCTGGTGGAGACGCTTCCCTCGTGGCATTCGAATCGCCTGAGCCGATTGATCAAGACCCCCAAGCTCCACGTCGGTGATACCGGCGTCGCCTGCGCGCTGCTCGGGCTCGGAGCCCAGGATCTCGCCAAGGATCGGACGCTGCTGGGCCAGATGGTCGAGACGTTCGTGTTTCAGGAGCTGCGACGGCAGGCGAGCTGGTATGAGAATTCGCTGACGTTCTCCCATTTCCGAGACAAGGAAGGCGCGGAAGTGGATGTCGTGCTAGAGATCGGGACCCGGCGCGTAGCCGGCGTCGAGGTGAAGAGCGGAGCGACCGTGACCGCGGCGGATTTCCGCGGACTTCGGAAGCTCAAGTCAGCCTCGGGGAAAAAATTCGCCGCTGGCGTCGTGGTATATGATGGAGAGACGCTCGTTCCTTTCGGTGAAGGATTGTATGCTGTGCCGATCCGCATGCTCTGGGAACAGTGAGACGAGTAAAATGAGGTTTGAAACGTGACGGCA
>DATCXH010000347.1:0-7775 GCA_036565925.1 Vicinamibacterales bacterium | reverse complement strand
CTGCGCCGCGAGGTAAAGCGTCGAACCGAGAGCGAGTGCAACGGTCGCTGCGAGGACGGTCCTGTTCATGTGGATCTCTCTCCGTTAAGAAGAAAGATTAATTGTTGATCATGTTGATCAGTACCGCCGTTTTAACTGACGCATCAGGTCGAATTTCGCAGTATCGGCGACAGCCATCACAGCCATCACACCGGCCTGCACCGGATCGCTGACGACGAGATCCGCGGCCTCAGGCACGCTGCCGGCCATGTTCAGCGAGATCACCGGCAGCCCGCTCGCGCGTACTTCCTCGACCGCGGTCGCGATGTCGCCGCCCATCAACGCGCCGGCGAGCACGAGCATCCTCACGCGTGGCAGCCGCGCCGTGGCGCGAACCGCAGCCGCCAGTTCCTTCTCGCCGACCAGCGGAATAGTGTCCACCGAGATACGTTCGCCGCGGATGTTGTGGCGATCGGCTTCCGTGATCGCACCTATCGCCACCTGACCCACCTGCGCGCCTCCGCCCATCACGATGATGCGCTTGCCGTAGATGCGGGAGAAGGATGGTGTCTCGCTCACGTCCTCGACACCAGGGACTGCGCGCAAGTCGGCCATCGCGGTAGAGAACGCCTCGTCGGGCAATGTGAACTCGAAGTAGATGCCGACCGACGGCCTCCCCGGGTGAATGTCCACGTAGGTGATGTTGGCCTGATGGTCGGCCAGCACCTTGGTGAGGGCCGACAACATGCCCGGCCGGTCGGCCAGGCTGCAGAGGATCGCGTGCGCGCTCATCTCAATGAATCTATAACGAAACACGAACGACAGGTTCCGAGGGTTCCGCAGGTTCCGTAAGTTTCTGTCCTGCAGGTTCGTCAGAACGAGGCAGGCAAGAACGGGAACCGTCACGACGCTTATAATTCCTCGCACCATGAACCGACAGCTTCTCTTCGTCGCGTGTCTCGTGGCCGCGCTCCTTCCGCGCGTCGCGGCCGCGCAGGGACAACCAACTATGTACGGACTCTCGATCATGGCCGACCAGGCCAAGACCATCGCCGCGGCTGCAATCGCCGAGGCGAAAAAGAATCAGTGGACCATGGCCATTGCGATCGTCGACACCGCGGGCGACCTCGTGTACTTCGAGCGCATGGATCACACGCAAGTGGGCAGCGTGGACATCGCTCAGGCCAAGGCGCGATCGGCGGCGAGATTCAAGCGGCCGACCAAGGCATTTCAGGACGCGCTCGCCGCAGGCGGCGAAGGCTGGCGCATTCTGTCGCTCGAGGGTGCGGTCGCGGTTGACGGCGGTATCCCGCTGATGTCGGGCGGCAAGATCGTCGGCGCGATCGGCGCCTCTGGCGGTACGAGTCAACAAGACGGTGTCACCGCCGCGGCCGGAGCTGCCGCGTTGAAGTAGATACAGCCGTAGGGCGGGTCCTGTTCTCTGGACCCGCCGGAAGGATCGCAATCATGAAGCGCATCGCTCTCCTCGTCGTTGCGTTGGCGTCATTGAGCGTCGGTGTCGCCGGGCAATCCGGTACGAAGAACGGCGAGTGGCCGACCTACGGCGGCGATCTCGGCAACACGAAGTACGCGCCGCTCGATCAGATCACGGCTGAGAACTTCAACTCGCTCGAAATCGCCTGGCGCTTCAAGACCGACAACCTCGGCCCGCGTCCTGAGTTCCAGTTCGAGGGCACGCCACTGATGGTGAAGGGTGTGATCTATTCAACAGCGGGCACGCGTCGCGCGGTGATTGCGCTCGATGCAGCGACCGGCGAGCAGTTGTGGATGCACAGCGAGAACGAAGGCGCACGCGGCGCGGCTGCGCCTCGTCAGCTCTCAGGTCGCGGGCTCGCGTATTGGAGCGACGGCAAAGAAGAGCGCATCCTCTACGTCACACCTGGCTATACGCTCGTCGCGCTCGACGCCAAGACTGGCGCTCGTATCCCCGGCTTCGGCGCGAATGGGATCGTCGATCTGAAGCAGAACATGGACCAGACGATCGATCCGATGTCAGGCGAGATCGGTCTTCACGCCACGCCCGTCGTCGCGCGCAACGTCGTGATCGTCGGCGCCGCGCATCGGTCGGGCGGCGTGCCGACGGGCAAGACCAACGTCAAGGGTTACGTGCGCGCCTTCGACGTGCGCACCGGCAAGCGGCTGTGGATCTTCCACACGATTCCCGAGCCTGGTGAGTTCGGCAACGAGACGTGGGACAAGGACTCATGGGTCTACACCGGCAACGCCGGTGTATGGGCCCAGATGAGCGTGGACGAGCAGCTCGGTCTCGCGTATCTGCCGGTGGAGTCGGCGACCGGCGATTACTTCGGCGGTCCTCGTCCGGGGAACGGTCTCTTCGGCGAAACGCTCGTCGCGGTCGATCTGCAGACTGGCAAGCGCAAGTGGCACTACCAGCTGGTTCATCACGGCATCTGGGATATGGACATTCCGTGCGCCCCGATCCTGCTCGACGTGACGATCGATGGCAAAACGATCAAGGCCGTCGCGCAGCCGACGAAGCAGGCGTTTCTCTACGTCTTCAATCGTGAGACAGGCCAGCCGATTTGGCCGATCGTCGAGCGGGCCGTCGAGAAGGGCACGGTGCCCGGTGAATGGTATTCGCCGACGCAGCCGATTCCGACCAAGCCGCGAGCCTACGAGACACAAGGCCTTGCAGTCGACGACCTGATCGACTTCACACCGGAGCTCCGCGCCGAGGCTGAGAAGATCGTGTCGCGCTACAAGCTCGGTCCGGTTTTCACGCCGCCTGTGGTGAGCACGCTTCCGGGTCCGCTTGCCACGCTGGCGGTTTCGACCGCGGGCGGAGGCACCAACTGGCCCGGCGGCTCGTTCGATCCCGAAACGCAAATCCTCTACGTGAATTCGACGAAGACTCTCAGTCTCCTCGGCCTCGTCCCGCCGCGCGATCCGACGAAGAACGATCTTGCGTACGTGCAGGGAAATGCCGAGACCGGCGCGAGAACCACCGGAGGATCGGGTGCGAACGCGGGTCCTGGCGGCGGTGGCGAGGGTGCCGGCGCACCACAGGCACCGACGGTGCGTGGACTGCCGCTCGTCAAACCGCCCTACGGTCAAATCAGCGCGATCGACATGAAGCGTGGCGAGATCCTCTGGCAGATCGCGCACGGCGAGACGCCAGACGGCGTGCGCAACAACCCCGCGCTGAAAGGCCTGACGATTCCTCGCACGGGACGCACCGGTAATGTGGGTTCTCTCGTGACGAAGACGCTGCTCATCTCTGGTGAAGCCGGGTTCGGCCCGACGCCATCCGGTGCGCGCGGCGCAATGCTGCGCGCCTACGACAAGGCGAGCGGCAAGGAAGTTGGCGCCGTCTACATGCCGGCGCCGCAGAGCGGGTCGCCGATGACCTACATGCTCAACGGCCGTCAGTACATCGTCGTCGCGGTGAGTGGTGCCGGCTACAGTGGGGAGCTGATCGCCTTCCGATTGCCTAATAACTAACCACGAACCCGGAACCCGGAACCTGGAACCTGGAACCTGGAACCCGGAACCCGGAACCCGGAACCCGGAACCCGGAACCCGGAACCTGGAATTAGCGCCCTCTTACTGTTGACAGCCGACACCAAGGTCCACTAGTGTCGTCGTTCGACACCATGGCGCGATCCCCGATTCCCGATCTCCTGCCCGGCACGCTCGATCTGCTCATTCTTCGAACGCTGCAAACCGAGTCTCTGCATGGCTGGGCGATCTCGGAGCGTATCCAGCAGATTTCGCAGGACGTCCTGCAGATCAACCAGGGCTCACTGTATCCGGCACTGCATCGTCTCGAGCATCAGGGCTGGATCGAGGCCGAATGGGCCGTCTCGGAACTCGGACGACGGGCGAAGTACTACAAACTCACGCCGTCCGGTCGCCGCCAGTTGGCGGTCGAAGCCAGCGAGTGGGAGCGTATGGCCACGGCCATCGGCCGCGTGATGAAGCTGGCATGACTATGCGCGATCTGCTGCTGCGTGTCCGCGCGCTGGTCTCTCCGCGTCGCGTCGAACGTGAGCTCGACGAAGAACTAGCATTCCATATCGAGCGTGAGACGCATAAGCACATCGCCAATGGCCTGAGCCCAGCTGACGCCCGCACGCGAGCGCTTGCGCGCTTCGGTTCGGTGCCGCTTGCCGCCGACGAGTGTCGTGATGCTCGTGGGGTCGGTCTGGTTGAGGACCTGACGCGCGACGTCGTGTATGCGTTCCGCGCGTTCCGCCGCGCTCCACTCGCCGCCATTACGATCATCGCGACGGTCGCGCTCGGTCTCGGGCTGGTGACCGCCGTCTTCACCATCTACAACACGATCCTGTTTCGCATTGATGCCGTGCGGAATCCGGGCGAGCTGTTTACCGTCGAGCCCCGCCTGCCGCTGAGCGCGGAGCGAGTACCACTCACACACGGCGATTACGAGGCGATGCGACGTGAGACCAGCGTCTTCACCGATGCAGCCGCGCTGGACGCGGGGACCTTGACGCGGATCGACGGACGCCCCGCGGTCGGAGCGCTCGTCAGCGGCAACTTCTTCCAAATGCTTGGCGTGCAGTCAGCACTCGGTCGCCCGCTGGTGCCGGAAGACGATGCGAGACTCGCTGGACGTCCGGTGATCGTGCTCAGTCACGCCGGCTGGCGCAACCTCTTCGACGCCGATCAGGGAATCATCGGCCGTCGCGTCGTGATCAACAACGCACCATTCGAAATCGTCGGCGTCATGCCGGACGGGTTTCGAGGTCTCGGACTTGCCACACCCGCCTACTGGGCGCCGCTGGCGTCTGCCGGGCAGTTCCGCGATGTCTTCGCCGGGCGCGAAGAGACGATGGCGATCGAGGTCGTCGGGCGATTGAAGCGAGACCTGTCGCCGAAGGCCGCGGCCGCTTCGCTCAGCGTGTGGGCGGCGCGCACGCGCACTGCGAAAACCGGTTCGAACACGACGGACGATCGCGTCAGCGTCACGCTGACACCACGGCAAGGCACCGAGCCGGGCGATGCGCTCGAGGCGCTGATGGCCTTCGCGCCGCTCTTCTTCGCGTTCGGTCTCATCCTGCTGATCGGCTGTGCCAACGTCGCCAACCTGCTGCTGGCACGGAGCCTCGCCCGCCAGCGCGAGATCGGCGTCCGCCTGTCGCTCGGGGCATCGCGTCGCCGCATCATTCGGCAACTGCTGACGGAGAGTCTCCTGCTGTCGCTCGGCGCAGCGGTATGCGGACTTTTCGTCTCGCGGATGATTCTCGAAGGGCTGCTTGCGGCGGCGATCACGCTGCCGCCGCCCGATCTGGTCCAGGCAATCGCGATGTTGAACCTGACGGTGCCGGCCCCGGATTGGCGCGTGGCCCTGTTCGTCGTCGCAGTGGCGTCGATGTCAGCCGTGTTCTTTGGCCTCGCACCAGCGCTTCACGCCACACGCCTGGATCTTGTGCGCACGATGCGCGGCGACATCACGAGCGACGCGCGTCCTGGCCGCGCACGTCATGCGCTGATCTCGCTCCAGGTCGGCGCATCGGCGCTCCTCCTGATTTGTGCTGTCATCTTCTTGCGGGGCGCAGTCACGGCGGCGAGCCAACCGCCGGCGATCCGAACGAGCGATACGGTCAGAGTGTCGGTGGCCAATGAGCCCCGCCGTGCGGCGCTCCTGCAGGCAGTGATGGCCGACCCATCAGTGGCCCTCGTCTCATCATCGTCGCTGCCGACGGAGGCGGTGATCGAAACGAACACATCAAGTCGGGCGTCGGTCGAGCAACTGGCTGTGTCGTCAGCGTACTTCGACGTGCTCGGCATCGATATCTTGCGCGGGCGTGGCTTCACGCCAGCAGAACGCAGTGCCGATGCCGGAGTTGTCGTTGTATCCGAAACGCTTGCACGCCGGCTCTGGCCAAACGGCGACAGCCTCGGACAGCAGATGCGCATCGAGCCACGGCGGCCAGACTCGCAAGGCCGTGAATCGCCGCCGTCGCGCACGATGACGGTCATCGGTGTGGCCCGCGATCCGGGCCGCCTGTCGGGGATGTCGTACCTGGAAACTTTCCGCGGCGTCTACCTGCCTGCGAGTCTCGAGACGCCCGGAACGTGGCTGATGCTACGCGTCCGCGGCAACCCCGACGAGGTGCGTCAAGTGCTACTCGATCGCCTCACTCGCGTCGATCCGGCTTTGAGCAACATCGTCACCCTGCGCACGCTCGCCATGCTGCAAAGCAATGTTCTGCGGATCGGCTTCTGGGTGAGCGTCACCCTTGGAGTCCTTGCGCTCATCTTGACGGTGTCGGGTCTCTTCAGCGTGCTGTCGTATGTCGTCGAGCAGCAGGCAAAGGACATCGGCGTGCGCATGGCGCTCGGAGCCGCGGGGAAAGACGTCGTGCAACTCGTTCTCTCACAATCGCTGCGTCCGGTCGGCGTCGGTCTCGCGGCCGGCGCAGGCCTCGCCGCGGCGCTGGCGATCCTCTTGCTCACGTTGCCTGGCGCATCCGAGATTGGCGACTGGGTGCACGTTCTCGATCCGGCGGCGTATGGCGTGAGCGTCATCACGATTGTCACGTCGTGCGCACTCGCGGTATCCGTTCCTGCGCTGCGCGCTGCGCGTATTGATCCAATCGCGACGTTGAGAAAAGACTAGGAGCATGCGCGTCCTCATCACCGGCGGCAGCGGGCGACTCGGTCGCGTGCTCGTGCCGCTTCTTTCAGCAGCTGGGCATTCTGTTCGAGTGCTGAGCCGGGTCCAAAGAACAGGACCCGGCCTACACGTGTCCTGTGTCGTTGGCGATTTAACGACGGGCGCCGGGCTTGTCGAGGCGGTGACAGACATCGATGGCGTCGTGCATCTGGCGAGCAATTCTCGAAACGCGCAGGCCGTTGACGTCGAAGGAACGCAACGACTGATCGAAGCCGCGCGCGGCGCGGACGTGAAACATCTGCTGTATGTGTCGATCGTCGGTGTCGATCGCATCCCGTTCGCGTACTACCAGCGCAAGCTCGCGGTTGAGCAAATGATTGCGGAGAGCGGCGTGCCGTTCTCGATTCTCCGCGCGACGCAGTTTCACTCCTTCGTCGCCTTTCTGCTCAGCGAAGCGGCGAAATACCCTTTCGTGATGCCGATCCCGTCCGGCTTCTTTGTGCAGAGTGTCGCGGTCGAAGAAGTGGCCGACCGTCTGTCCCGAGCAATCGATGACGGACCATGCGGAAAGCTGCGTGATTTCGGCGGCCCAGAAGTGCTCCCGGTTGAAGAGGTCGTGGAAGCGTGGATCCAGCGGCCCCATCTCTACGTGGCACTACGGGCGATTCCGATCTATCTGCCAGGAAAGGTCGCCGAGGCGTTTCGTGCCGCCTATAACACCTGTCCCGATGGAGAACACGGCACGGAAACCTGGCGCGAGTGGCTGAAGCGTTCGAGGGACCAGGGCAACGTGTCGTTACAGTCGAAAGATTCTTGACAGCGGGAGGGATAGGCCCGGAAGCAGTGGCGTCGTGAGCGTATCGCCGGCTTCTGCGCGTAACTCGTTCGGCCGCTCGAAGCCTTTCGCGCCGCGAAGGTATACCCGAATGACATCGATCTCAGGATCGACGACCCAATATTCGGACACGCCCGAACGCTCGTAGAGGCGGCGCTTGATCGTCTCGTCGCGCCTGCGAGTCCCTTTTGACCCGATCTCGATGACCAGCTCCGGCGCACCCTTCACGTTGGTATCAGTCAGCACCTGCGCGGCGCGTTCATTCGACATGTAGAGCAGATCGGGCTCGACGACGTCGAACATCGAGAAGATCACGTCGAACGGAGCGTAGTAAATCTG
>DATCXH010000848.1:0-3364 GCA_036565925.1 Vicinamibacterales bacterium | reverse complement strand
CGTCGGTTGCGATCATGACGCCACCTGTCCGTGCGGACGCCGTGGCAACAGGGAGAGAGCGATCGTCAGGCCGAGAACGAGGCCGATGATGGCGACCGATACGCCCGGGCTGATGTGCACGTGTTCACCGCCGAGCAGCTTGATCGCGCTGAACACCAGCACAATGGCGAGCCCCTGGCGCAAGTAACGAAGCCGCTTGAGCGCCACAGACAAGACGAAGTACAGGGAGCGCAGGCCGACCATCGCCAGAACGTTGGAGCTATACACGATCAGCGGGTTCCGTGTGATTGAGAACACGGCGGGGACCGAGTCGAGCGCGAACACGATATCCGTCGTTTCGATCACGACGAGCGCGACAAAGAGCGGCGTCGCAACCAGGCGACCGCCTTCGCGTCGCCAGAACTGGTGGCCACGTAACACGGGACTGACCGGCAGAATGCGCGCGATCCACGTGGCGCAGACGTCACAGGCCTGTTCGACGACCCGCCGTTCCCGCTCCTCGGCAAATAGGATTCGCCACGCAGCGAAGAGGATGAAAGCGCCGAACACATACAGAATCCAGTGAACGCGTTGGATTAACGCGATTCCGGCTGCGATCATCAGTGCCCTGAAGACCAGTGCACCGATGATGCCCCAGCCGAGCACGCGACGCTGATGCTCGGCGGGAATGTGGAGTTCGGAGAACACGATCAGGAAGACGAAGATATTGTCGACCGACAGCGACATCTCGAGCAGGTAGGCGGCATAGTATTCCGCCGCCGCAGGGGCCGGCTGCGTGCCGGCGATCCACACGCCAACGCCGATCCCGAGCGCGACCCACCATACAACCCAGAGGACATTTCTCTTCGTCGTTGGCGTCACAGCGGTTCGGACCTCCCTGGTAACGGCGCAGCGCTCACTCAACTCTATCGGGAGGATCTCACGTCGACGCGTTCAGAGAGATGTGGGCAAGCGCCGCGGCATTTCGCGGCCACCTGGACATCTTTTTTCTCAGGCCTTTCTTGACAGGCGCGGTCCGAGAGTCCATAGTCCGCGCAGTCACGCAATAGCAGGCCTGGATCCCCTTTGTAACCCAGCGGGCGGCGCGCAGACGCGCGGAGGTTCTTCGATCATGAATCGACTGCTGATCCGATTGATGGTGGTACTGGCACTCCTCGGCGCGGTGCCGGGCGTCGCGATGGCGCAAAGCCTCGCTGGAACAGTACGTGACACGTCTGGTGGCGTCCTCCCGGGGGTCACGGTTGAAGCGTCGAGTCCGGCGCTCATCACGAAAGTCCGCACCGGCGTTACGGATGAAGCCGGGCAGTACCGTATTCCGGATCTGCCGCCGGGCACCTACAAGGTCACCTTCTCGCTCGCTGGATTCGCGACGGTCGTTCGCGAGGGCCTCGAGCTGTCGGGCGGCGGCGTGATGACCGTTGGTGCCGATATGCGAGTGGGTGCACTCGAAGAATCGATTACCGTGACCGGCGAGTCGCCGGTGGTCGACGTCCAGACCGCGCGCCAGCAGACGGTCATCGACGGCGACATCGTGCGCGCGCTTCCCGCATCGCGAAGCTACGGCAACTACATCGCCGCTATTCCCGCAATCCAAGGCACCGCGGCCGGAGGCGGCGCGTCAACGATCAACAACTTCTTCTCCGTGCGCGGTGGTCGAAGCACGGAAGGCGCCATTCAGCTGGACGGGATGAACGTCGGGGCGCCGGGCAACGGTGGTGGCGTGTCCGGCTACTTATACGACATGTCGAACTCTGCGGAAGTGCAGGTCTCCATCTCGGGCGGCCTTGGCGAGGCCGACCGCGGCGGCCCGGCCTTCAACATCATCCCGAAGACTGGTGGCAATTCGTTCAGCGGGACCGGCTTCACCAGCTACGCGGGCAAGTGGGGACAGTCGAGCAACATCGACGACCATCTCCGCTCGCTGGGATTCGGCGAGCAGCCGGCGCTCATCAAAAGCTACGACTCGAATATCGCCGTGGGCGGACCGATTCTGCGCGACCGCGTGTGGTTCTACGGAAACACGCGCGCTATCGGTACGTATCAGGAGCAGCAGAACCTCTACGTGAACGCGAATGCGGGAGACCCGAACGCGTGGACGTGGGTGAAAGCCACGAGCCCGAGCGTCCGCAACTCCACCTCGAAGACGCTGAACGCCGTTCGCCTAACCTGGCAGGCCACGCAGAAGAACAAGTTCGGGTTCTACATCGACTACACGAAGAACTGCAGCGCCGGCGCATATAAGGAAGGCGGCGATCAGTGTCGCGCTCCGGGGAAGGACTGGATCGCGACCGGCCCTGGAGTGACACCGGGCACGGCAACGGTGTCACCCGAATCAGGAAGCATCTGGGACGCGCCCGCAAAGATCATGCAGGGCTCGTGGAACGCACCTCTCTCGAATCGCATCCTTCTTGAGAGCGGCTATTCGGCGTTCTATACCGACAACGGCGATCCGCGACCCTACGGCGTGCTGACGGATTTCATTCCAGTCACCGAGCAGTCCACCGGCGCCGGGGTTCCCTTCGCGAATTTCATCTACCGCGGCTTCAACCCGGCGCCGTCGAGCAACCAGATGCACGCGACCTGGAAGGCGGCGATGTCGTACGTCACCGGCAGTCACAGCATGAAGTGGGGCTACCAGGCCGGTTACATGAACGCGGAGAACATCACCTACGTCGGGCGGCAGATCAGCTACCGGTTCAACAACGGCGTGCCGAATCAGATGTCACAGCGGGTCGGAACGAACCAGACCAGCAACAGCCTTCGCTACGACGGCTTCTACATCCAAGATCAATGGACGCGTAAGCGGCTGACGCTGCAGGGTGCCTTGCGCTTTGAGAGCGCTTCCAGTTGGGCCCCCGCCGGACAGAACGGCATCATAGGCGACAACGAGTTCGGTGGCCCGTTCCTGCTTCCACGTACCGAGGGCGTGCATGGCTACCACGACATCACCCCGCGGTTTGGTGCCGCCTACGATGTGTTCGGCAATGGCAAGACGGCGCTCAAGATGAACGTGGCGCAGTATCTCCAGGGCGCATGGACCGGAGATGCGTACACCATCAACAACGCGGGCTCGACGCTCGTCGTCACGAACAATCGCTCGTGGTCGGACGGCCTCACCTCTCCGGTCGGTACGCCGGGGCGCGGCGATTACATCGCGCAGTGCGACTTCATGAACCCACTGGCCAACGGCGAGTGCGGTGCGTGGTCAGCCAACAACTGGGGCTCCTTCAATCAAACGACGACGGTGAATCCCGATGTCCTCACGGGATGGGGCACGCGCAATCGTGACTGGCAGTACGGCGTCGGCGTGCAGCAGGAAATCGCGCCGCAAGTCGCGCTCGAGGTCGGCTACAACCGGCGGGTG
>DATCXH010000354.1:0-12131 GCA_036565925.1 Vicinamibacterales bacterium | reverse complement strand
CGTGGAAGCAGACAGTGGCTGCGGCGAGGCTGCTCCGCGACGTGCTTCAGATGTTGGGGCTGTCATCGTGGGTGAAGACGACCGGCGGCTCCGGTCTGCACGTCGTCGTCCCGATCACGCCTTCGGTGGATTGGAGTACGTGTCTGTCGTTCGCGCGTGGTCTCGGCGAGGCGATCGTTCGGACCAACCCCGCGCTCTACACGACGGGCTTTCGCAAGCAGGGACGTGAACGGCAGATTCTGATCGACTATCTCAGAAACAATCGGACGAACACGTCCATCTGTGCGTACTCGCCGCGCGCACGACCAGGCGCGCCTGTGTCGATACCGCTCGATTGGAAGGAGTTGAGTGACCGGCCGAAGCGATGGACGCTGCCGACGGTTCTTCGTCGTCTGTCGCGTCTGCGCATCGATCCGTGGACGACGTACTGGACTACGTCGCAACAGATCTCGCGCGCGTCTCTTGAAGCGTTGATGCGACTGTAATCACCACGGGGCCCGCGTGCGTACGCCCGCCAGCTTCTGGCATATGGCGGGCGTAGCACGCGGTTGGCGCGCGCACTGTGCGCGCGCTGGCAGGGCGCTACTGCCCAGCGGGACTGCGGGTCGTCGTCCGTCCAATCGATTCGCCACTGACGACCAACTCGACGCGGCGATTCTGCTGGCGTCCAGTGGGTGTCGCGTTGCTGGCAACCGGCTGGCTTTCGCCGAATCCTTCGGCGTCGACGGCGGTCGGCGCGATCTTTTGTTGGATCAGATACGCCCGGACGGACTCGGCTCGGCGTTCCGACAACCGCTGGTTGTAGTCATCGGTGCCGACGCTATCGGTGTGTCCCTCAATCTCGATTTTCAGATCCGGATGCGACGCCAGAATGCCGGCCACACGGGCCAGCTTCTCGCGCGCACCTGGTTTCAGCGTCGCGCTGCCAGTGTCGAACAGCACGTCGGAGACGTTGACGATGAGGCCGCGCGCCGTTTCGCGGGTCTCGAGGATCACATTGAGCTGTTCGCGCAGCTTTTCGCGAAGTGCGTTCTTGTCCTGCTCGGCCTGCGCGACCGCTGCCTGGGCCTGCTGTGCCTGTGCCCGGGCCTGTTCGGCCTGGGCATCAGCTGCGGCCTTGGCCGCCTCCGCTGCGGCGCGCGCCTGTTCGGCATCAGACTGCGCCTTCAATGCGTCCTGACGTGCGCGCTCAGTCTCGAGTCGCTCGCGTTCGGCTGCGGCACGCGCCGTCGCGGCGTTCTGCGCCTCGACTTCGGCCTGCCGCCGCTTGGTTTCTTCGGCGAGCGCGCGTTCACGCTCGGCCTGCGCGCGATCACGTTCCACCTGTGCGCGCTCACGTTCGGCCTGGGCACGTGCGACCGCCTCTTGTTCGCGCTGCGCGGCGAGCGCACGCTGGTGCGCCTGGAACTCGTCCTCCTGGCGCTGCAACGCAATGATTCGCGCATCCTCGGCGGTCTGTGCTGCCTGGCGCGCCGGCATCATCACCTCATTACCTCGCTTGCGCTTTTCACGTGCGACCTCGGCGTCGGTCAGGAGCTTTTGCGCTTTCGCGAACGACTCGCTCGCATAGCGGTCGGCGTTGGCGAGGCGTGCCAGTTCCACTGCATTCCGCGCCTCCGCGAGATCCAGCGGTGCACCTGGCTCCAGTGGCTTCACTTTGAAGTTGGCACTCTGGTTCATCAGGTATGAACCGCGTTTCAACAACTCGTACTTCGCCTGAACTGTCTCGACCTTGCCCTTGGTGTCGTCGCGAACGACGTTTTCCATGACCACGACGTCGCTTGGCTGTGTGACGGCGAAGTACGGCTCGGCGGTGACGATCAAGGCGAACGCCTGGAACTCGGTTGTCACCTGAACCCGGGCGTCGTCGTCATCGACCTGGATTTCGCCAAGATTTTTGGCACGGCCTTCCGGTGTGATCGCCCACAGGACGTAGGTGAGGTATTCGGATCCGAATCGCGTCGCCGGCTGCAGCTTTCTGAAACGCGCATCGATCTCGATGTAGCCCTTCTCGCCGGACACTTCCGCGTATCCGTGCGCCTCTGGCAACAACGCCGTGCCAGCGAGATCGACTTTGGTCTTTCCGCTTCGCGGTCGATAGTTGATCGCAGCGGTGGTGCGGCCGACCACGGTGACGTGGAACAACGGCGCAGGCGCGTTGACGTCCGACGGCTGAGCGGGCGGTCTCGCGTCTTGCGCGAACGCCGGTGCGGCGAAGAAACCGATCAGCAGTGCGGTGATGAATTTCATGGTCTCCCCTCTTCTGTGAGGTGATCTAAGCAAGCGGTTCGCCACTCGAGAGGCGTCGATCCGCGGGCCGTATCCGACTCGCTTCGGCGGGGTCACCTCGGGTGAGAAGCAGGAGACTTACTGGGGTGAATCCCGGGTGCCTGAGACGCCGATCGACTCGCCACTCACGACCAGCTCGACTCGACGGTTCTGCTGCCTCCCCTCTGCCGTGTCGTTGGACGCAATCGGCTGGGTTTCGCCGAACGCGGACACGTTCATCGAGTCCGGCGGAATCTTCTGCTGCACGAGATACGCGAAGACCTCTTGCGCCCGGCGCTCCGAGAGTCGCTGATTCCGCTCGTCGTCGCCGACGCTGTCGGTATGCCCCTCGATCGCGATATGAAGGTCGGGTTGCGCAGCGAGAATGCCTGAGACGCGGGCGAGACGTTCGCGCGCGACGCTGGTGAGACGTGCACTCCCGGTCACGAACAGCACGTCGGGCACCATCATAATGAGTCCCCGTGCCGATTCGCGTGTCTCCAGAAACATATTGAGCTGTTCGCGCAGTTGCGCTCGCAGCGCGTTCTTTTCCTGCTCAGCGACGGCGAATGCGGCCTGCGCTTTCAACGTCTCGAGACGGGCTTGCTGCAATTCATCACGCGCGCGCGTCACGTCGTTGTGCTCGCGTTCGGCTTCGGCCTTGGCCTCGGCGGCGTTCTGCGCCTCGCGCTCGGCGCGTTGACGGGCGTCGAGGGCCTGTCGTCCCCGGTCCTCGGCAAGGGCCTTCTGCTGGGCGACGAATTCCGCCTCTTGCCGTTTCACCGCAATCAGCCGCGCATCTTCGGCCGTCTGTGCAGACTGACGCGCGGAGGCGATCACCGCGTCTTTGGACTGGCCTTTCTCGCGAGCGATCTCGGCCTCGGCCAGCAGGTGAGTCGCCTTTGTGAACGCGTCTGCGGCGTAACGATTCGCACCAGCGAGGCGGGCGAGTTGAACCGCGTTGCGCGCTTCGGCGAGATCGGTCGGTGCCCCCGGCTCGAGCGCTTTGGTGTTGAACTCGGACGGACGATTCATCAAATACGACCCACGCGCCAGCAATTCGTATGTCGCTTGCACTGTGTCAACCGTGCCGCGGGTATCGGGGCGAACGCTGTTCTCGATTACCACGACATCGCTCGGCTGCGTGACGGCGAAATATGGCTCCGCGGTGACGATGAGCGCGAAGGCCTGCAATTCGGTGGTGACTTCCTTTCGAACGTTGTCGCCAGTAAATTGGACTTCACCGAGATTTCTCGGCCGGCCTTCCGGCGTGATCGCCCACAGCACATACGTGAGGTACTCATTCCCGAACTGCGTCGGCGGCTGCAGGCCGCTGAATCGCGCGTCGATCTCGAGATGACCCTTTTTCGCGGAAACTTCCGCCACGCCACGCGCCTTGGGCAGCAGCGCGGTACCGGTGAGATCGATCTTCGTCTCGCCGCTGCTGCGATAGTTGATCGCGGCCGTCGTGCGTCCAACCACCGAGATGCGGTAGATCGGGACCGCGCCGTTCGTCGATTGTTGGGACGGACTCGGCGGCACCTGCGCGAGTGGACGATGACTGAGCAAGACGCAGAGGGCAGCGGCGACAGCAGTCGAGCGAGCGATCATGTAATGGAGAGAAGCAAGCGGTTCGCCAGCACGTCGCTGGGAAATGTCTACCTGGACCAGACGTTTCGCGTCAGAATCGATGCGGGAGCGAATCGTGAGACACATCCTCTTCCTTGCACTGCTGCCGGCCCTGACCTCGGCCGCGGCGGCTCAACAACCATCGACCCCTCCTGAGCCGACCGTCGTCGCATCGGGTCAAGGAGTGGTATTCGCGGTGCCTGATCGAGCATGGATCACCGTCAGTGCCGAGTCGCGTGCGCCGAGTCCGCGCGAGGCGCAGCGTTTGAACGCCGAAGCCATGAAGCCGGTGCAGGACAAACTGCGCGCGGCCGGCATCGCGACCGAAGCGATTCGCACGATCGCATACGACGTGCAGTACGAGTGGGACTTCGTCAACGGCAAGCGAGTGGGTCGAGGCTACGTCGCGCGGAACAGTATTGAGGTGCGGGTGGATGCGATCGATCGCGTTGGCGAGTTGCTCGAAATTGCTGCCGGCGCCGGCGCAACGGCACTCGGCGGAATCCGATTCGATCTCAAGGATCAGGGGAAGCTCGAACGCGAAGCGCTACGCCTCGCAGTGCTCGACGCACGCGCGAAAGCTGATGCCGCAGCGGCAGGTGCCGGTCGCAGCGTGGCTACTATCATGCGCGTCGAGGAACAGGGCGTCGAAGTGCCGCCAATGCCGGTGCGAATGATGCGTCAGGCGGCCCAGGCGAATGCCGTTGACGTGACGCCGCCGATCTCGGCGGGACAGATGGAGATTCGCGCACGTGCGACGGTCACGGCGGTGCTCAAGTAGGTGGGAGCCAACCATGAACCTCACCCTGCCGTCCAACGTATCACTGCGTGGGATTGGGCAGGGGAGGTTGGGGTGTCATTTCTGAAACGATTGTTGGGGAAAGACGAGCCGCCAAAACCGCGCGTGCGCGTCTGCGTTGAGTGCGGAATGCCCGTGGCCGAGCATAAAGACTGGTGCTCGATCCTTCGCGGCCAGGCCGAAATGCAGCGTCGGGCGCAGGAATCTCAGCCGACGAGCTGAAGGGCAGTCGTCGGCCGACCACCTAAGAACTCCCGATCGCGCGGCACGTCACTTGGGGCGCGCGCCGCGTTCGAGGTCCGGCCTCCCCGCAGGCATGTGCTCGTCCACGGCAGTGGCATAGAAGCCGCTGACGGCGTACGTGCTCATGACCGCGACAAGATCCATCGCCCCCTTCTTGCCAAACAGTTGCGCGGCCTTGGCGAACGTCGCGGCATCCATCTTGTTGTCGTGAAAGAGCTGGCGGCCGAAACGAATCACTGCGGCGTCCCGTTCTTCGACGCCGGTCAGCGCCGAGTTCTTCCGCACCACGTCGATCGTCTTGCGATCGACACCTGCCTTCAGGGCCGCGGGCTCGTGGGCATTCCACTCCAGGCTGTAGTTCGTCTCACGGCACGCGACCAGAATCGCCAGCTCGCGCACGTGCGGATCGAGCGCGCCTGCAACAGCCGCGTTGTGCAAATCGAACAGCGCTTTTGCGACGGCGGGATTGTAGGCCGCGAACGCGAGTGGACCCCGCAGCACGCCGTCCTGACCGCGGCCAGGGAGTGTGTCGTAGATCTTCAGGCTCGCTTCGTCCATGTCCGCACGTTTGAGGTACGGCAGACGTGCGCGTGAATCCGCATCGAGATCGGACGGAAGCGTGGCGGTGGATTGTGCGTACCCGAGAACGGCGCTCGCGACCAGCATCAGCAGCGCGGCGCCCCAGAGCATCTGTCGGCGAATTGTCATGCGGCACATTATGCCTGTGCCGCGGGGACGATTGGTAAAGGAGTCACACGGCCGCAAGGGCGCGGCCGTGTGATGGGGTGGGGACTAACCGCCGACGCGCGAACCTGCCCGCGGCCGCTTGGCCGAGGCGTGGCGCACCACCTCGTTCCAGGGAACGGGTGGAGGCGATGGTCGTCCGTCTGCCTCTTCCACGTGGATGTGCCCGTAATGACCAGGCACTCTCCACAGCACGCGATACCCGGCTTGACGGAACAAGGCTGACAACGCGTCGTTATCCGACGACTGAAAGTCGAGTGCCTTGCCCTCGTAATGCGCCGAGCCCCTGCTGTGCACGTGGTCATTCGCCGACACGAGACGCACGTCAGTACCGGTGCGCGCCGCCCAGATATCGGCGAGGTCGAACATCCGCAATGATTCTCGTGTTGTCAGGTGCACCGGCACCCGCAGCCCGCTGATCACTGCGGCTTGGTTAAAGGGGGCAGCGTATAGCCTTGCGAGGCGAGGAGCGACCGGACACCGTCAAGCGCTTTGCCCTGCTGTTCCACGGCATTGGCGAGACGATTGTTCGCGTCGAGCAGTGCGCCAGTGGTCCGGCGATGCTCAGCGATCATGAACGCGACGACTGCACTGGCCAGCAGCCAAGGCAGAATCGTGTTCTTGAACTCGGTCCAGATATGCATTCGTACCCTCCTGCACCGCGCGTGGGAAACCCTTCGACTCGGCTCAGGGCAGGCCGCGGTGAACAACCGGACCGGCTACTGCGAAATCCGCGCCCCTTTGCCAACGCCTCTATCGATGCGGACTTAGCGGCGGGCCGGTCCAAAATGCACATGACCGCGTTTCGTATGCGTAAGGGTCGCTGACATTCCTGCGGCTGAGGCGGAGGTGTAGTGTCCGCCTTTAGGCGGACCGAGAGAGCCATGGTCGAATTGACGATGCATCAAGTGGAGACGACGGGGCAGGGCGACGTGCGCGATCTGACAACGATCGTGGCGCGCGCGCTCCACGCGTCCACGCTCAAGTCCGGCCTGGCGACGATTGCCGTGATCGGGTCAACCGCGGGTGTGACGACGATCGAGTTCGAGCCGGGCGCAGTGGCCGACCTGAATCGCGTGTGGGAGCAACTCGCGCCGAGGAACGGTAAGTACGAGCATCATCTACGATGGGGCGATGACAACGGATCGAGCCACGTCCGCGCGGCGATGCTCGGACCGTCCCTGTCGCTCCCCTTCGAAAGTGGCCGTCTGCTGATCGGGACGTGGCAGCAGATCGTCCTGATCGAATTCGACACGCGACCTCGCACGCGCGAGGTCGCGGTCCAGTTCATTGGCGAGTAGGTGTCGTGTCCGGCTTTAGCCGGACTCGCCGACCTCAGAAGATGAACTTCACGCTAAATTGGCCCTGCAAGCCGGGATTGAACAAATCCTCCATCCCGTAGCGCGGGTCGTACGAGATCCGCCCTTCCTGCGTCGCCAGGATCAGCGCGTTGTAGTCATAGCCTGCCGCCAGGTTCACCTCCGAGAAGTCGATGGCGTTCGCCGGACGCGTCGAACCGCCGGCCGGAGCGCCCTTGTTCAGGTAGTTGAAGAGGTGCGTCGCCGTCTTCTGGTTGAAGATGTTCTGCACATTCAACTCGAGCCGCAGGCGCTTGCGATCGGCCAGCGACAGTTCGTGCGAGAGGAGCAGATCCGTGCGCGTCAGGACCGGCGTGCGGCCCATGTCGCCGCGACCGTTCACGAGCGGCGCGTACTGATCCTGCCCGACGACCTGCGTGCTGATTGGCGTTCCGCTGCCGCCATAGAAGAACGCGCCGACCTGCGTGCCCATTCCGAACTGATAGGCGCCATACAGCTTCACGACGTGCGGACGATCGGTCGGCAGTCGACCGAGTACGTTGAGATTACCGTGCGCATCCCACAGGATCTCGTCGATGTCCCAGCCCGTATGTGAGTTGCTGCCCTGACGCGCGATGCTGCCTTCCTGCTGCTGCGCCGTCTTCGATGTGATGCCAGTGGTAGGCGTCTGGATCTCGTCGGAGTTGGCCAGCCCGGAGTAGTTGCCATACAGGCGGCTCAGCGTGTAGTTCGCGCTGCCGAACCAGTTCTTCGAGAAGCGCCGTTCGAAGGTGACCTCCAGCGCGTCGTACTGACGCTTCGGTTTCGGCGTTGCGAAATTGGCCGTCGCCGGGTACGACGAGGGCGTGATGGTGTTCTGCCCTTCACCAGGGTTGCCGATCACATAGACGCTGTCGCCGTTGACGAGTGCGCCCATGTCCTCGATGGTGCGACCCAGGTTGTTGTGGATGTAGTGAATGCCCAACGCCATGGTGCCGCCGAACTGCTGATCCACTCCGGCGTTGAAACTGTCCTGGAACATCGGCTTGATGTTCGGGTCGGTGTTGTTGATCGCCGTCGCGCGCAGATCGCGGAAGCCAGTGGAGCTGCCCCAGAGATCCTGGCCGGGCATGTTGTTCAGATTCAGACTGCCGATGTCGAGCGTGTCGAGCGAGCGGTAGTAGATGTGCCACACGTCGCCGCCGAACGAGCCACGCGCGATCTCATACTTGGTCCAGTCGTAATAACGTCCCCAGCTCGCGAACGCCTTCATCCTGCCGTCGCCGCGCACGTCATATGTTGCGCCGAGTCGTGGCGCAAGCTTGTCGGCGAAACCGAACTGGAACGCGTATGTCGCGATGTCGGGCCGGAACGTTGGGATCTTCTCGTTCTCCGTGCGGAGTCCCGCGGTGATCGTCAGCCGCGAGCCCGCCGCCCACGTGTCCTGGATGTACAGGTTCTGGATGTTGGCCTGGACGCGTCCGCGCGTCCCGAGATCATCCACACGGTAATACCCGTAGGTGCCGGTGCCGGTCTGTCCCGTCGCCGTGCTACGGAACGCCTGGCCCCAATACAGATAGACATACCCACCGGGGTAGGCCACGTCCACGTCGTTCACTGAGCGACGCACGCCCCAGCCGCCCTTGATCAGGTGACCACCCCTGAGCGCGTGGTTGTAATCAAGCTGGATGTAGCTCTGCTCGGTCGTATCGAAGTTACTGATCTGAATGCGCGCAGTGTTCGCGGTGTTGACCGGACCCTGCAGGCTTGCGGGGATCCCCGCCATGCCGATGTTCGACGTCTGATACGTATAGCTCGTCGTCGAGGGCACACCGGTATCCTTGTAGCTGTCGTAGAAGTAGCCGCCGCGCGTGCTCAGATAGCCGTTGTTGCCGACGGTCACGTCAACGTTGCCGCTGACGTTGTTCTGATCGAGGTTGAACCCGCGGGTACGATTCGCATCGTTGGCGGCGCTGGAGGTGGTGAGGAAATTCGTGCCCGTGGAGTCATACGCTGGCATGCGACCGGTTGACCGTGTCGGCGTCATCAGCAGACTCGCGTTCGCATGTACGCGACCCGTCGCGTAGGTGAGCTTCCCGAATCCCTGCCACGCGGTCTGCTCCTGATCGATCGATCCTGGCTCGGTGCCGTTCGAGAACCGGAAGTCATTCGTACGGCGAACCACGCGTGGTGAAATCGATCCGAAAAAGAACAACCGGTTTCTCACGATCGGACCGCCAAGCGAGCCGCCGAACTCGTTCTGGTTGTTGACCGGCTTGTCGTCCTCGAAATAGCCGACGGTGTTGAAGTCCACCGGATCGAGCACGAGTCGCTTGACGGGACCGGACCCGAGGGCGTTGCCGATGTAGTAGTAGTGGGCCTCGCCGCTGAAGGTATTGCCGCCAGACTTGGTGACGGCGCTAATGACCCCACCCAGCGCGCCGCCGTACTCGGCGTCGATGCCGCCGGTTTTCACCTGCACCTCTTGCAGGTACTCGAACACGGTGTTCTGCCGCGAGCTGCCGTAGATCAAACTGTTGGTCGCTACGCCGTCCACGGTGAACACGTTCTCGGCGCTGCTCGCACCATTGACCTGGAACCCGCCTTCGATGTCGCCTGAATTCACGCCGGGCGCGGCCATCGCGATGCTCTGGAAGCTGCGGCCTTTTGGCAGCCGGTCGAACTCCTCGGACGTCACGTTGTGGGAAAGCGTCACGCTTCCCAGGTCGATCGTCCGCGTCGCCTCGCCGGTGACGCTCACCACCTCGGTCAGCACACCGGGTCTGAGCTCGGCATCCACCGTCAGCGTTCGTCCAAGCAGAACGATCGCGTCGTCGACGACGACCTTCTGAAATGACTGGAGCTCAATCGTGACGGAGTAGCGGCCCGGATCGAGATCGGGCACGCGGTAGGACCCGTCAGCTCCGGTGACCACGACGCGCCGCGCGTTGGTCGCCGTGTTTGTTGCCGTAACCGTTGCGCCGGGCACGGCCGCTTTGGTCGTGTCGGTCACAGTGCCCGCGAGGCTGCCGAAGCGTTCCTGCGCTCCTGCCCCTGCACTCACCAGGAGGAGCCCCACTAGAAACGCGGTGATGCGTCTCGCCATCGTCCCCTTCTCCTTGCTCGGCGTTCCCACAACGCCGTCTTGTTAAACAGTTGTCACCAACCGGCGCTGATAGGAGAGAACCGTGCCGGAGGGACGAGGGACGAGTCGTCGTTGGCGAGGGACGAGGATCCGGCGTGCGGTGGGCAACGCGTACGCGAACAGCGGCGTTCTACAGACAATTGGACGAAATTCAGAAAACTGTATGTGAAAAGCGTCGGTTCACCCCGCAAAACACCTACGCCGACCCATCGCGAAACTCTGGAAACGGAGCGGTTGACGGTTGGTGGCCATTCGAAGTATTCTGTAGCAACAGAAATTACAGAATATACTGGATATGACTAAACGCGTCCCGGTTGGCGAGCTCTCCGCGGTTCAACGCAAATTCATCCTCCATTGGGGCGAAATGGGCACCCGGTGGGGTGTCAATCGCACCGTGGCGCAAGTCCACGCACTGCTCTACGTCTCTCCGCGGCCGCTGAACGCCGACGACATCGTCGAGGCGCTCGAGGTCGCGCGCTCGAACGTCAGCACCAGCCTCAAAGAGCTGCAAGGGTGGGGCATCGTCCGGTTGGTGCACGTGCAGGGCGACAAGCGCGATCATTTCGAGACTCTGAAGGACGTCTGGGAGATGTTCCGCATCGTCATGGATGAGCGGAAGAAGCGCGAGTTCGACCCGACGATGCACATGCTGCGTGAGTGCATTGCCGAAGCGGAGAAGGACAAGGCGACCGACGAATACACGGAAGCGCGTCTCAAGGAGCTCTATGGGTTCTTCGAGACGACGACCAGTCTGTATGGACAGGTCCGCCGCTGGACGCCCGCGGCAATCACCAAGTTCATGAAGGCTGGAGACAAGGTCCTTAAAGCACTGGGCGTGAGTACGTCATGACGCGCCATCACGAGCGTCGAGGTGAGTGATGGCGGCAATTTACTACGACGACGAGTGCCAGTTCTGCCGCGGCATGCTGCGCCGATTCGGACGCACGCTCGCTCGTCGCCGGTTCATCTTCGTTCCGTTGCAGGCGCCAGGCGCGGCTCGATTGCTCGGCGTCTCCGACGAACACCTGCTCGACGAGATGCGGGTTCGTCTCGATAACGGTGCCGTGTTCGGCGGCGCGTCGGCTCTCGTCGCGATCGCGCGGCGAATCTGGTGGGACTGGCCCTTGTGGGCGCTGAGCCGTGTGCCCGGCGTCATGCCGCTGATGAATGCCGGGTATCGCTGGATCGCTCGCAACCGACATTGCCTGAATGGTGCGTGTGCGGTTCCACGAAGGGTGGGGTCTTCAGGCCCCGCATCAGCGAGCTGACGTATGCCACGGTGGGGCGTGATGTGGACGATCGCGTTCGCGCTGTATGGCGCGTGTAAGTGGGCGACCTACTGGCAATCTCGCACGCACTTCGTCACCGGCGATCGACGCCGCACGCTTGGCTACCTGCTGGCCTGGCCGGGGATGGATGCGCGCGCTTTCGCGTCGCATGGCGACGTTACTCCTGAGCCGGACTCGCGTCATGAATGGGCGTTCGCGGGACTGAAGGTGCTGCTCGGCGTTGTCCTCACGTTCGTCGTCGCGCGGTGGGCGTGGCCCGACCGACCGCTCGTGACCGGATGGATCGGCATGGTCGGCGCGATCTTCATGCTGCACTTCGGTCTCTTCCATCTGCTCTCGCTCGCATGGCGGCACGCCGGCGTCAATGCCGTTCCGCTGATGCGCAATCCGATACGCGCGACGTCACTGGGCGAATTCTGGGGTCGCCGATGGAATACGGGTTTTCACGAACTCGCAAGCCGGTTCACGTTCAAGCCGCTGCGGCCATCGATGGGCGTTGTCGGCGCGATGTTGGCGACGTTTCTGGTATCAGGACTGATTCATGACCTGGTGATCTCGGTGCCGGCTGGCGGTGGGTACGGCTTGCCGACGGGCTACTTCGTGTTGCAAGGGCTCGGCGTTGTCGGCGAACGATCGGGCGCGGGGCGCTGGCTCGGGCTCGGCGAGGGCTGGCGAGGTTGGGTGTTCACGGTGCTGATCACGGCGGGTCCCGCGTT
>DATCXH010000519.1:0-4523 GCA_036565925.1 Vicinamibacterales bacterium | reverse complement strand
AAAGGTGGAGCCAGCTCCGCAATCGGCGATATCGGCACGCACTGGGGCGATCTCGTGCAGCACGTGACGGGTCATCGCATCACGCAAGTCCTTGCCGACCTCACGACGGTCGTCTCAACCAGGCTCAAGCCGCTGCACGCGACCGAAGCGTTCTCAGGCGGCGGCACGAGCCAGCGCGAACCGGTCGCGATCGCCAGTGAAGACCTCGCCACCGTACTCGTGCGGTTCGACAACGGGATGAAGGGCGTCGTGACCGTTGGCCAGGTGTGTGCCGGTCACAAGAACGACCTGTGGTTCGAAGTCAATGGCGCGACAGCGTCCCTGCGATGGTTTCAGGAGCGACAAAACGAGTTGTGGATCGGACGTCGGCATTCAGCGAATCAGGTCTTGCTGAAGGACCCATCGCTGCTGGGCCCCGAGGCGCGACGGTATGCGCACCTGCCACCTGGTCACCAGGAAGCGTGGAGCGATGCGTTCCGCAATGTCATCGCTGACGTCTACGCGCGGATCGCCGGGCATGTGGATCCCAGCTCACCACCGTCCTTCCCCACCTTCGAAGATGGCTATCGCGCTGCATGCCTCGTCGACGCCGTGCTCGACAGCCATCGTCGCGGCGGTGTCTGGACTGCCCTGCGCTAGCGCCGATCACCCACTTTCGACATTCCTCCGCCGATACCGGCAAAGGCCCGTCCGCGCGCGGGCACGCGATTCTCCGGCAAACGGGGGAGAAGGAACACTGCGGCGCCGCTCGACGCCATCCCTTTATCCCTCACGAAACTCGAGACGGTCCCCCCGCAACCGGATTCCTCCCGGTCGTGCTTTGCGGTCAACTGTCGTGACGAGGCAGCTCTCGACGATACAAGGCGACGAGTGCTGGGGACCAACATGCACGACAACGGCACGATACACATCGGGGAGCGAGTCGCAGACCAGACTGAACCGGCTCGACGGCTGTCGACCATCCACGGAGATGACCAAATCGTGAGCAGGGCGATCGGTGTCTCCAATCATGCCCTGCTGCGACGCCTGCAGCGTGCGGGCTTCACGCCGGAGACAATCGGCCTGTTGGAGCTTGCGCCGCTGATCGAGATCGCCTGGGCGGATGGGGCCGTATCGGAGCGCCAACGCCGTCTCATCTTCCAGATCGCGACACGGGAGGCCATCACGGAAGACACGTCCGCCTATGACCGTCTTGTCGCATGGCTCGAACGGCGTCCTTCCAACGATGTCTTCGACGTCTCACTGCTGGCGATTCGCGCGAAGTTGCATTCTCTGGAGCCGGAAGTTCACTCGATGCTCCACCGCAGGTTCATCGGCGACTGCACCGCGGTTTCCCTTGCAGCAGACAGCGCGCTCGCAGACCACAAAATCTCCTTGGACGAGGGGCGGGTACTGGCCCGAATCCTCATGGCGCTGAGACCTGGGCGACATGTATTCGACACATGACCGTCCACTTACCGATCAAAGTCGACGACCAACCGGAGCCGGCGATTGCCCGATCCTGTTGCTGACCAGCGACCGATCCGGGCTGCCCATCAACTGCGATTAGAATCGCTACGCCGTGCGCTGCTCGTGCCCTTGGCGCTGAAACCGGAGACCGCGACACATGATGTCGATGCGCATTCGTCTCAAGCTGTCGGTCCTGATGTTCCTGCAGTACTTCGTGTGGGGCGCATGGTCCGTGACGCTCGGGACATGGCTGGGACAAACGCTCGGCTTTACCGGTGAACAGATCGGCCTCGTCGCCGGAACGACGGCGCTCGCGGCGATGATCTCGCCCTTCTTCGTCGGCATGGTGGCCGATCGATTCATGGCCACCGAACGCGTTCTCGCGATACTGCACGTAGCCGGCGGCCTGATTCTCCTGCTCACCTCCACGCAAACCAGGTTCGGCCTGTTCTATACCGTCCTCCTCGCGTACGCGCTGTGCTACATGCCGACGCTGGCCCTCAGCAACTCGCTCTCGTTCCGTCAGATGACCGATCCCGCGCGCGAATTTCCCTCGATCCGCGTACTTGGGACGATCGGTTGGATCGTGGCCGGTCTCTTCATCGGCACGCTCGGACTCGAGGCGACAGCGATTCCGATGCAGATTGCCGCCGCGGGTTCCATCGCGCTCGGCCTCTTCTGTCTTGTCCTGCCACACACACCGCCGCAAGGGACGCGGCGCGCCACACTTCGCGACGTGCTCGGGCTCGACGCGCTCAAGCTGCTGCGCGAGCGGTCCTTCGCCGTCTTCGTCCTCGGCTCGTTCCTCGTCTGCATACCGCTGCAGTTCTATTACGCGTTCGCGAATCCGTTTCTCAACGAGATCGGCGTGAGCAACGCAGCCGGGAAGATGACGTTGGGACAAATGTCCGAGATCGGCTTCATGCTCGTCATGCCGTGGTTCTTCAAACGTCTCGGCGTGAAGTACATGCTGCTCGTCGGCATGGTGGCATGGACGACGCGATATCTGTTGTTTGCGTTCGGGACCGCGAACACGCAGATGTGGATGCTGTACGGCGCCATCTTGCTTCACGGCGTCTGCTACGACTTCTTCTTCGTGACTGGTCAGATCTACGTCGATCGCCGTGCACCGTCCGATCTCAGAGCCGCCGCGCAGGGACTTCTCACATTCGTCACGTGGGGCGTCGGCATGTTTATCGGCGCCTGGGCATCCGGCCGCGTCGTCGATGCCTTTCGTGTAACTGACGGCCACGCGTGGGATCGCATCTGGCTCGTCCCGGCCGCCGGCGCCGCTGCGGTGCTCGTGCTCTTCGCGCTGCTTTTCCGGTCGGCGGAGGAGGAACCGTCAGTGTCCGCCGGGTCCACACGACGGGACCCGGCCTACGCATCCCGGCGCGTGTAGGGCGGGTCTTGCTCTATAGCGCCGTCGACAAGCTCAATCTCTCTGACGACCCATTCCCGACGCGATCAGCAGCCACGCGACAGTAAGGTTCGCGAAGCCAAGGAACAGCGGCACGAGCGCCTCGGCGCTCCCAATGGCGGAGATCGTGTACATCTCCGCGGTGAACCCGCGCTTGCCCAAGCCCACCAGCACGTTGATGAAGCCGAGCGCGGTCCCTGTCAGTGCCGCAAAAAGCCCGGCCAATGACAGCGGACGCATGAGTGCGAGTCGGCGCTCACTCGGACGGGCGACGTACGCGATTGCCATCACGAGCGGGGTAACCGTGAGCACGATGGAGAACAGACCGATCAGGCTGACGTTACGCAATGTTTCCATGCTGAGGTGTATAACGCGGCAGACGACGCTCCGTGACTCGCCTTTGCCATCGCCCTCGCCAAGGCGGCGCCTGCCGTGCCGTCACCTTGCGAAGGCCGGTCACGCAGAGCCATTACAAGCGTTATGTATCCAATGGACCTGGAGACCGAGCAGGCGCTTGTCGGGCGATTACGCCACGGCGATGAGGCGGCCTTCGATGCCGTCTATGATGCCTTCAATCTTCGGCTATTCACGTTTCTGCTGCGGCTATGCGGTCGCCACGATGTGGCCGAGGATCTGCTCGAGGAGACCTGGCTGCGCCTGGTGAAGCACGCGCATCGGCTGCACGCCGACACGCGTTTGGGCGCCTGGCTCTTCACTGTCGCGCGCAACCTGCATGTGAGCTACGTCCGGTCACGGCTGATCGAGGACTCGACCACCGCTGGTCTGATGACGCTCTGGCCATTCAGCATCGATCGCACGTCGCCATTCGAAGCGACCGCCGCGAACCAGCTCGAGCGACGCATCGAGCGTGCCCTTGCCTCGTTACCGGCGGCGTCGCGTGAAGTGCTCCTGCTCGTCGGCGTCGCCGGCCTCGATCACTCTGATGCCGCCGACGTGTGCGGCATCACGCCAGAAGCGCTCCGGCAGCGGCTCCATCGCGCACGCGCGCTGCTGGCCCGGGCACTCGAGGCCGACACGCGCGAGGTGAAATCGACGCTCGGAGAAGTCACACCATGAACGATCCATTGCTGAAACTGCTCGACGGCCTTCCATCCGCATCGCTCGACCCCGCACGCGCCGATCGGATTCGTGTCCGCTGTCATGCCGCGCTCGTCCCTGGGCGCCGAAGCGCCGAGCGCGAAGGCGGCCCTGAACAGCGCCGTGCCCCCCGCGCAACACCGACGCGTCGCGGTTGGCCGCCACTCGTCATGGGTCTCGGCGGTTTGTACATCGGTATGGTTCTGCAACGCGTCCTCGCGCTCTATGGACTCGTGTAGGGGCCAGGCCTGCCGCCCTCAGGCCGAGGGTTGAACTTTCTCTCCGCACTGGTGTCTAACTAGCGACTCGCTATCGCCAGGAGCTTTGCATGCTCGAGATCGTCGATGTGTCGAAGAGCTATCGAGGAGTCGCCGCCGTGCGCATGCTCAGCCTGGCGGCGCGGCCCGGACAGGTGGTGGGCCTGCTCGGACCCAACGGATCCGGCAAGAGCACGACGGTCAAGATGCTGATCGGATTGCTTCGCCCCTCACGTGGCCAGATCAGATGGAACGGCGAAGACATCCAGCCGCAACTGCTCGATTACCAGCGGCTCCCC
>DATCXH010000416.1:0-5312 GCA_036565925.1 Vicinamibacterales bacterium | reverse complement strand
GGGGAGCCGGTGCAAAGCGATCGAGCTTCAGATAGAACGCGGCGATCGGGAGCAGCACGGCGGTGACATTGGCCGATGCCAGGGCATCCGCTTCCGACTCGTCCACGTGCACCAGATGATCGGCCGAGCGCGCGCCCACATGTGCCGCGGCGCGGCATCCGCCACTTGTCGCGAGCTGATCGGCGTGGATGCGAGGTTTCAACCCGGCACGCTTGCCGGCCTCCAGGATCGCGATCGACTCCTCCGGAGTGAAGTAGCCGACGTCGCAAAAGACATCGCACCATTCGGCCAGCGCTTCCGCGGCTACGCGCGGGATCATTTCGTTCACGATGCAGGTGACATAGTCGGCGCGGCGCGACGTGAACTCGGCCGGAATGTCATGTGCTCCTAGAAAGGTCGGAACGATGTCGACCGTGTGCGTACGATTGAGATCGCGAATCGCGCGAAGCTGGGCGAGCTCGGATTCTGTGGTCAGGCCATAGCCACTTTTGACCTCACAGGTGGTGGTCCCGGCGGCCAGCATTTCATCGAGCCTGGGACGCGCGGCATCGGCAAGCTCTTTCGCCGAGGCGGCGCGTGTCAGCGCGACCGTCTTCTTGATGCCGCCCCCTTCAGCCGCGATCGTCTCGTAGGTGGCGCCGGCCAGGCGGCGATGCAGTTCATCCTGCCGGTCGCCGGCGAATACGAGGTGCGTGTGCGGATCGACGAAACCCGGAACGACGGTGCACCCACGCGCGTCGAGGCGGACCGCCTCGTCATGTAAATCAAGTTGTTGCTCGGCGTCGGATGCCGGTCCGACGTAGACGACGACGCCCTGGTGAGCGGCGATGGAGGCGTCCCGTATCGCGTTGATGTCGCGTTGTGCCGCGCCGCGCCGAGGCGCCGGACCCGCGCACGTCGCCACCAGGCTCGCGTGCTCGATGACGAAGTCGGCGACGATGCGCACGGACTCAGCGTAACTTCGAGTTCAGCTTCGAATCAATGAACTCTTGCGTGACACCTTCGACGCGAACACGCTTCTGACGGCTTCGTGTTCCGCTAACGATCGAGATGGCGCGTTTGGGGACGTCGAGAGTGTCAGCAAGTACGTCGATGAGCTCGGCGTTGGCTGCACCATCCACTGGAGCAGCGTTGAGCCGTACGAGCAGCGACTCACCGCGCATGCCGGCAATGCCTGACTTGCCCGATCTCGGGATGACTCTGATTTCGATGAGTGTGTCAGCCAATCGCAACCGTGTAGTGTCCGCCTCCAGGCGGACCGTGTCGCATGATTATCGGTTACCCTGACTCGGTGAAGCCTCAACAGGCGACAGCCATTCCGATTCGCCGCCGCGGTAAGGACGTGCAGGTGTGTCTCATTCGAAAGCGACTCGCCGGCTCGTGGGGGATCCCGAAGGGCACCGTGGACTCCGGCGAGACGCACGAATCCACCGCATTGAACGAGGCGTGGGAAGAAGCCGGGTTGCGCGGCCGTCTCGTTGGTGATTCGCTCGGGACCTACAAGTACGAGAAGTACGGGCGTGCTCTGACCGTGATGGTGTTCGTGATGGAAGTGCTCGAGCACCACAAAGACTGGATCGAAGCGGGCATTCGCGAACGTCGGTGGGTATCGACCGACGAGGCCCACGTGATGCTGATTGAGCACCCAGCCCACGGCTTCCTCAGACGTGCATTGCAGTTATTCCCGGCCGACGCATGAAGATCCGAACGCTGACCGTCGTTGTCGCAGCGCTTTCGCTCGGGCAGGTGGCGCCGGCCCTTCGACAGGGCTCAGGGCAGGCCCTTCGACAAGGCTCAGGGCAGGCCCCCGATCTCATTCTCCACAACGCGCGAATCTATACCGTTGACGCGAATCGTCAGACCGCCGAAGCCATTGCGATTCGCGGCGATCGGATCGTACGGGTCGGCGCGAATACCGAGGTGCTCCCCCTCCGCGGATCGGCGACGCGCGTCATCGACGTCTCGGGCGGAACGATTGTCCCCGGTCTGGAGGATGCGCACGGACACTTCACCGGCCTTGGTTCCAGCATGCAGAGCATCGACTTGCGTGGCACCACCACCTACGAGCAGGTGGTCGGCATGGTCAGGCAGCGCGCCGCAACGGCCCGGCCAGGCGAATGGATCGTCGGTCGCGGATGGGATCAGAACGACTGGCCCGAGAAACAGTGGCCAACGCACGAGCTCCTGAGTGCCGCATCGCCGAACAACCCGGTGTACCTGACGCGTGTCGATGGCCACGCAGGTCTCGCAAATCGGCGCGCGCTGGATCTGGCAGGCGTCACTGAGTCGACTCCCGACCCCGCGGGTGGGCGACTGATTCGCGCGGGAAGCAATCGACCCTCGGGCGTCCTCATCGACACGGCGCAGTCGCTCGTATCGTCGAAGATTCCCCCGGTCAGCACGGCCCAATTGGAGGAGCAAATCCTCCTTGCCGATCGCGAGATGCGTCGTCTCGGTCTGACGATGGTCCACGACGCCGGGACAGACAACCGAACGGTCGATGCCTACAAACGGCTGATCGACGCCGGCCGCCTCAAGACCCGTCTCTACGTCATGCTGCGGGGCCCGCTGCCCACACTGCAGCCGGCGCTCGACAAAGGTCCGATCCTCGACTACGGCAATCACCATCTCGCGGTGCGGGCGATCAAAGTCGTCGCTGATGGTGCGCTTGGCTCGCGCGGCGCGGCGATGCTCGAGCCGTACTCGGATGAGCCGGGAACGACCGGTCTTCTGACGACGCCTCCGGATGAGGTGTACGCGCAAACGCTTGCCGCATCGAAGGCAGGCTTTCAGACCGCGATTCACGCCATCGGCGATCGCGCCAATCGGTTAGTGATGGAGGTCTTCGAACGCGTCCAACGTGAAGTTCCGGGATCTCGTGCGCTGCGCATGCGGAACGAGCACGCACAGATCCTCGACGGTGCTGAGATTCCGCGTTTCGCCGCGCTCAATGTCATCGCCTCCATGCAACCGACACACGCCACCTCCGACATGCCATGGGTGCAGGCGCGCATCGGACAGGACCGGATGGCGGAGGGTGCGTACGTGTGGCGCAAACTGATGACGGCGGGGGCGATGATTGCGAGTGGCTCGGACTTTCCAGTCGAGCTGCCCAATCCGTTGCTCGGCTTTTACGCGGCGATTACCAGGCGAGACCCGAAGGGACAGCCGACAGATGGTTGGATGCCGGACGAGCGCATGACGCGTGATGAGGCGCTTGCCTCGTTAACACGCAACGCCGCATTTGCGGCGCACGCAGAAACACACCTCGGTACGCTCGAGGTTGGTAAGCTGGCGGACCTCGTGGTGCTATCAAAAGACATCATGCGCATCGCACCGTCCGAGATTCTGACGACGACCGTGCGCATGACTATCGTCGGCGGTGAGGTCGTTTACAGTGCAACGCCCTGACGCGGCTCACGCCGCCGGGCTTTCTTCACTCTCTCCGATCTGTTCGGCGATCGCGACCATTGCGGCCGGAATAGCGTCGACGTGATGTTGCACGTGAATCCACTCCCAGATAGCCAACGCGGTATAAAGGCCGGTGTTGATCGCCAGGTGCCGCTGGCGGCGTACGGTCCACGCAGCGAAGTTATAAAGAGCACAGAGCACCGCGGTTCCAAGCACCACGCCGTGGATCGATGCCTTGAGAACCTCACAGCGGCCGGTGCAGAGAAGAGGAAGCGGTTGGCGCGTCTCGCGCGCCACAAGTGACTGTTCGCGCATGCACCGGCTTCTGCAAGTGCTGTGCCTCGTCACTGAGTAACAGGAGCGCAGCAAGTTCCGCTCGAACTGCTCTGCTAGGATCCAACCTTTCGTTGTGAAGACGTCAGGACGACAGTGGACTGTCACATCTGAAGAACAGGGGCTTCGGCTGGATCGGTTCCTCGCCACCGCCGATCGACTCGAATCGCGCAGTCGCGTACGCGCGGCGCTGGAACGTGGGCAGGTTTTTCTGAACGACGCCGAGGCGTCGGTGCGAGAGGCGGGAACTCGGCTCGCATCTGGTGACACTGTGCGGATCTGGCGCGACCGGCCTGGCAGCAGTCGGCGCAAAGCTGGATTCGAGGCGAGCGGCCTCCACATTCTTTACGAGGACGAGACGCTGCTCGTCGTCAACAAGCCAGCCGGCCTCCTCGCCGTGCCTCTCGGACGCGGACCGTCGCAATCTGCCTATAGTGTGCTGATCGGTCATCTCGGGACCCGCGGGCGTCGCACGCCATTTGTCGTCCATCGCATCGATCGCGACACATCGGGCATTGTCGTCTTCGCGAAGACCGCGTCTGCGCAACAAGCCATCAAGGATCAGTTCGCGCGGCGCGAACCGGAGCGCGTGTACCGGGCGGTCGTTCACGGCACTCCGCGGCCGGCGCGCGGGCGATGGCGCGATCGCCTCGCCTGGGATGCTAAGGCTCTGAGGCAGACCGTTGCGGATGCCCGGGATCCGAAGGGCGTTGAGGCGATTAGTGACTATCAAGTACTGGAGACGTACGGTGACGCCTCACTCATCGAGGTGAGGCTGAGCACCGGCAAGCGCAACCAGATTCGCATCCAGGCCGCCGTACGAGGACACGCGCTCGTCGGCGAGCGGCAGTACGCAGACGGCAGGTCGAAGACGAAGGGCCCTGCACATTCCCGTCAGGCGCTCCATGCCTATCGACTTTCGTTCGCACACCCGATCGATGGGCGACTGCTGAAGTTCGAGGCGCCGCTTCCTGACGATCTCAACGATTTGCTGCGACGACTACGGACGAAGGTTACACCGCGCGCTTGACCTTGCCCCAGGGTCAGACTCCACTCTGGATCACGGAGGACGTCTGATGAACCCCTTCGCAACGGCCGCTGAGACTGCGGCTGCGGTTCGCAACAAAACCATTTCAGCTCGCGAGCTGGTCGAGCTCACGTTCCGTCGGATCGATGCGATCAATCCCGCGATCAACGCGATCGTCGGCGATCTACGGGCTCCGGCGCTGGCGCGTGCCGGCGAACTCGACAGAGCGCTGGCCGAGGGGCGCGTGCTTGGTCCACTGCACGGCGTTCCAGTCACGATCAAAGAATCGTTCGCGTATTGCGGCACCCCGAACACATGGGGACTGTCCGACCTTGCGCAGGCCTCGAGCCCGCGGACTGCGGTCGCCATCGAGCGCCTCGAATCGGCGGGCGCAATCGTCGTTGGAAAAACCAACGTGCCCGTACTGCTCAGCGATTGGCAGACCTACAACCCACTGTACGGGACGACGAACAACCCATGGGATCTCTCACGCACGCCGGGCGGATCGACCGGCGGCGGAGCGGCCGCCTTGGCCGCGGGC
>DATCXH010000660.1:0-11458 GCA_036565925.1 Vicinamibacterales bacterium | reverse complement strand
GCAGGCACGTGGCCGCGCGCATCAGGCACTCGCCAAACGCGACAGCGTCGTCGCGCTCTACGATCTCCGCGAAACCTTCGAAGGGGCGACCAGCGCACTTCCGCAGTCGTTCCTGTCAACCGCAACCGCGATCGGCGATGCGAGCTGCCTCGAACCGCTCGCACGCGCGTGGGCCGCGAGCGGCAAAGATCTGGATTGGAAACATCAGCTGTCGATGACAGCAACAGCGATCATGCGGCGCGAGAAGCTGACCGGACGCAGCGCGGTCGTCAAGAAGCTGCGCGCCAATTTTCCGGGATTTGTGTAGGGCGATGGCGCTCACGGTCGTCGGTGCGAACTCGCTCGCGCGGTCGGTGCAAGACGACTGACGCTTGTCGGTGCTGTTCTTTCGCGACGTACGGCTGGGCGGCCGGGTGTCTCGCGCCCCGCCGTCGCGGTTTCGCCGCTATGGCGAGGTCTTGCCGAAGCGCCCTAGCGCGGAGGCGGAAGCGAAGCAATTCGCCGAGCATCGTCAACGGCGAAAGCAGGAGGCGGCTCAGGGGATCAGCGAGAAAGTATGTAGGTGGTGAAGGTGCCGAGCGAACGGAGAGGACGGAGCGAACTTATCAACACGGAGCAGCGGAGCAATGGAGGCGCACGGACTGGTTGAGCAGGCTCTACTGCGGCGCGACATACGTGCTTCGGTAGAACGCTTTGGCCCCGGGGCGAATGACGCGAACCTCGTTTCGGCGAGTAGGGGGCGCGAGGTCCCTGCGATCCGAATAGTAGCCGAGGATGTAGTACTCACCGAAGTCGCTGACGATCCGCTTGAACGCGTCCGCGAATCCGTCTGTTCCTGTCACAGAGAATCCGCCCGTTTCATTGGCCAGGAAATGCATGCCGTCGAAGAAGTTTGGAGCCGAGTCGCCGGCACCGCGCATGGCCTGAATGATGGCGCCCGTACCGCTGCGTGGACCGGCCGGCGCACCCCACGCCGGATTCCGTCCTCCTCGAGGGTCAACCGAGTACACGACGACATCAGTGGCCGCCGCCTGGCGCAAGGTCTCAGTCATGTAACTGCCACACCAGGGAATGCCCGATGGATTCACGGTAGTGACCGAACAGCCGACGCCTGCAGACACGAGAAGGATAGCCCTTCGCATGCCTCGAGCCGTCCCGGACAAGCCTTGCGAAGTCTGACCGATCGTCCTGATCATGCCCAAAGCCTTCGTTTCTCTCAGTGCTGGGGGATCGGTCGGATCCGATTGGCCGCGAAATCGATCGAGCGCCGCTATCAGCAGTGACCGGTCTCGCGTGAGCTCCTGTCCTTGCGACCCGCTGGTGAACGCGATGGCGATGCCGTCCTCAGGCGCCGCATACCGCCGAATGAATTCAGTGACAAGCGAGCGAGCTTTGACGGTGTCCTCTCGACTGATATGAAAGTCATCCAGCACCACAACGTACAAGTGAGTCGTTGACGCCGGCTCAGAGGTTTCCCTGACGACGTCAGGCGACGGCCGACGCTGGGATGACGTATCGCGGAATGTGAAGTTGGCGATTCGCTGTGGCGCACCGTCCTCGAGGATTTCGAAGTCGCTCTGGGTGAGATTTCGGACAGTGAGACCCTTCTTGTCGAGTACGCGCACAGGTATCTCGACATAGTCGGCGTTAGTTTTGAAGGCAGGCTTCTGGCCGAACTGCTCGGCGTGCAGAACAGTCAGGAAGACGAAGGCGAGCAATGTGGACCGCCAAAGCCACGACACGGTCTTGCTCCTGGCCGGCTTGAGAAGGACCGGCCTTACTTTTCTTTCTCGACCTTCAGATTGCGTGTCTCGACGGGTTTGCCGTCGAGCAGAATTTCGACCGAGTACTCCCCCGCCGGAAAACCGCTCGAGTTCGTGATGTGGAACTCCGTAGCCGCGCTGTCGCGATAGGACACCTTCTTGGTGTCCTCGCTGACGGTGCGTCCGGCGTAGGTCCACTTCGCGGTCAGCGTTCCCTTGCCAGGACCGGTGGTCAGGACCGCAACGTACATGGTCTGGTCAGGGCGAAACCGCTGCGTGTGAATCCCGACGCTGTTGTCCGAGTTGAGCGAACGACCGGTCTGAATCGTCTTGACCGTCAACGGACCGCTCGGACCGCAACCGACGGCGAACACCGCGGCGCTGCAAAACAGTGCGGCGATTAATAGCTTTTGGCGAACCATGCTGAGGCGATCGCTTCTCCGTTGCACTTCAGACACTTCTTCCCCACTGGCGGCGCTGACGAGAACGGAATGTTGCGGATCGTCGCCTGCGTCTCGTTCTTGATATCGGCTTCGCACTGCGCCGAGCCGCACCATGGCGACACGACGAAGCCGGGCCGGCCCTCCATGATCTGCTTGAACTCGTCGTACGAATCGGTTTCCGTCGTGTGCTCGGTTCGAAACGTCAACGCGCGGTCGAAGAGTGCCTGCTGGATGTCCTTCAGCATCTGCTCGATGTGAGCTGCCAACCCGTCCATCGGCGCGAACGACTTCGTTCGAGTGTCGCGACGGGCGAGCTCGACCTGCGATTTCTCGATGTCCTTGGGACCGATCGCGAGACGCAGCGGCACACCGCGCATCTCCCACTCGTTGAACTTCCACCCTGGCGTCTGCGATTCGCGGTCATCGAGCTTCACGCGAACACCGCGTGCGACCAGCTCATCGCGGATGGCCTGCGCCTTCGGCAACACGGTTTCCTTCCAGTTGCCGCGGGGAATCGGAACGATGACGACCTGATAGGGCGCGACGCGCGGTGGCAGAATCAGGCCGCCATCGTCGCCATGCGTCATGATCACGCTGCCGATGAGTCGCGTCGAGACGCCCCAGGACGTGCCGTAGACGAACTGCACCGACTTGTCGCGTGCCTGGAACTTGATGTCGAACACCTTCGCGAAGTTCTGACCCAGGTTGTGCGATGTACCCGCCTGAATTGCACGGCCGTCGCGGACCAGGGCCTCTATTGAGTACGTGCGCTCGGCACCCGCGAACTTCTCGCTCTCGGTCTTCTGTCCGTCCATCACGGGCATCGCCAACTCGGTTTCGGCGAAATCCTTGTAGACGCCGAGCATCTTCCGCGTCTCTTCTTCCGCCTCTTCCGCAGTCTCGTGTGCCGTGTGTCCTTCCTGCCAGAGGAACTCAGTCGTGCGCAGGAACAGACGCGTGACCTTCTCCCATCTGACGACGTTGGCCCACTGGTTAATCAGGATCGGCAGATCGCGCCACGACTGCACCCACTTGGCGTACATCGTCCCGATGATGGTCTCCGACGTCGGCCGGACGACGAGCCTCTCCTCGAGGTCTTCGTTGCCACCACGTGTGACCCAGGCGACCTGTGGCGCAAACCCCTCGACGTGCTCGCTCTCCTTCATGAGCAAGCTTTCGGGAATGAACAGCGGGAAGTAGGCGTTGACGTGACCGGTCTCTTTGAACCGTCGGTCGAGCCCCTGCTGTATGAGCTCCCAAATGGCGTAGCCGTACGGACGAATGACCATGCAGCCCTTCACGGGCGAGTAATCCGCGAGCTCGGCACGACGGACAACGTCGAGATACCAACGCCCGAAGTCCTGCGACTGGGGCGTGATCTCGGTTGGGAGATCTGGAATGTCGGTAGTGGTCATCAGTTGTCGTGTCCGCCTTCAGGCGGACCTGTCAGCGATTCTTCTCTGCCAGTGTATATCGTCGCGCTGCGGGAAATCCTCCCGGAAGTGACCGCCGCGGCTTTCCTGTCGCCGCAACGCAGCACGCGCGATGAGCAGGCCGACGGTGACGAGGCTCGCGACGCGCCGCAACTCTCGATCGCCGGGCGTGGCTGAGCGAGCGTTGGACACAGTGGCGCGCCATGCGGACAGTTGATCGACAAGCGGGGCCAATCCATTCCTCGTTCGAACGAGCCCGGCATCGCGCCACATCACATCGCGCACGTCGGACGCCGACGGCACCGACGCAGACGCGGGCGGTGTGGTCACGATATCGCCCGGTTCGGCGGTCAACGTCGCCTTCACCGGTGACGCCTTCATCGTCTCCGCAGCGCGCGCGCCAAACACCAGCCCCTCGAGCAGCGAATTGCTGGCCAGGCGATTGGCGCCGTGGACGCCTGTACACGCGGCCTCACCGGCGGCAAACAGGTTGTCGATCGACGTCCGTCCGCACAGATCGGTCTCGACACCGCCCATCACGTAGTGAGCCGCCGGACTCACAGGGATTCGGTCGGTCGCAATATCGAAGCCTGCGCGACGGCACGCTTGCGTGATCGTCGGGAAACGGTTGCGCACGTAGTCGGCGTCGAGATGTGCCATCGTCAAGAAGACAGGAGCACCGGTCCGATTGACCTCGCGGACGATCGCTCTCGCGACGAGATCGCGCGACGCGAGATCGCCTGCCGGCTCATACCGCTGAACGAAGCGTTCACCCTGCTGATTCACGAGCCATGCGCCCTCGCCGCGCAATGCCTCAGACAACAAGAACCGCGGAGCACCGGCCACATTGAGCGCAGTCGGATGAAACTGAATGAACTCGAGATCAGTGACGCGTGCACCTGCCTCGAATGCCATCGCAATCCCATCGCCAGTGGCGATTGGCGGATTCGTCGTCTCGCGATAGACCTGACCCGCGCCTCCGGTTGCGATCAGCGTGCGGGGTGCCGAGACCTCTTCGACACGCCCGTCGCGATCGAGGAATGCCGCACCGACACACTGTCCCTCCCGCATCGAGAGCGAAAGGGCCAGCGCATCGCCACACACCTGCACACGTGGATGCGTGGACACCATGTGCCAGAGGACCTGCCCGATCGATCGGCCCGTCGCGTCACGCACGTGCAGCACACGTCGTACGGAGTGGGCGGCTTCACGGCCGAGCGCCGGCTGCCCTGATGGATCCGTATCGAATGTGGCGCCCCAGTCCATGAGCTCGCGAACGTAGCGCGGACCTTCGCGAACGAGCACGTCCACCGCCTCAGGCAGACACAGCCCGTCTCCCGCGGCGAGCGTATCTTTCGCGTGAAGTTCCGGGGAGTCGTCGGAACCGAACGCGGCGGCGATGCCGCCCTGCGCGTAGCCCGTATTGCTCTCCCGCGGATCGGCCTTGGTCAGGATGACCACTCGACCAGCCTCGGCCAGCGAGATCGCCGCGCGCAGACCGGCAATCCCACTGCCGATCACGAGAAAATCGGCGACGATGCTCACTTTGCTATCGTATCAATGCACAATGCTCAATGCTCAAGACCCTATGCCCAAGGCTCACTGCTGAATGTCCAACGCGTCCCTGACCAGCGCCGGCGTCCGCGTCGAGGTCACTGCCGGCTCACGACCGTCGATAATCTGGATTGGCAACGGCATCAGCGAGCGCTTGCCGGAACTGCTCGATGCACACGGTGTCGGCGCACGGCGATTTATCGTCTCGAGTCCGGTCATCTGGCAGTTGCACGGGGCGCGGCTGCAGGAGACGCTCGGTCGTGTCGAGCCGATCCTGCTGCCGGACGGTGAACGGTTCAAGAATCTCCAGTCGGTGTCACGCGTCTACGAAGCGCTCATCCGCGCAGGCGCCGATCGCGGCAGCGCGATTGTCGCCGTTGGCGGCGGTGTGATCGGCGACACCGCCGGATTTGCCGCGGCATCGTTCCTCCGCGGCATCACACTCGCACACGTGCCGACGACGCTGCTGGCGCAAGTCGATAGCTCGATTGGCGGCAAAGTTGGCGTCAATCACGCGCTTGGCAAGAACCTGATTGGCGCGTTTCATCAGCCTGCGGTGGTCGTCGTCGATCCGCAACTGCTGAAGACACTCCCGCGGCGCGAGTTCCGTTCCGGCCTTTACGAAGTCGTGAAGTACGGAATGATCGCGAGCCGTCCACTGTTCGATCGATTGAGCAATCACCTCAAAGCGGTCTTTGCCCACGATCCCGACGTGCTGGTCCCGGCGATCGAAGAGTCCTGCCGAATCAAAGCGGATGTGGTGTCGAAAGACGAGCGCGAGAGCGGACTGCGGCGCATCCTCAACTATGGACACACCGTCGGCCACGCGCTGGAAGCCGTGACCAAGTACCGGCGTTTCCGCCATGGAGAGGCGATCGCGTTCGGGATGCTCGCCGCCGCGGATCTTGCGGCAACGCGAGGCGCGCTCGCGGAACGGGCGCGTCAGGCTTTGGCCGACCTGATCACGGCGTTGGGTCCCCTGCCGTCGGTTGCCGATATCTCCGTCGCCGACGTGCTCGAAGCGGTGCACCGTGACAAGAAGGTCGTGAACGGACGCCTGCATTTCGTCATTGCCATCGACATCGGCGCGACGATGACCATCGACGACGTCACCGAGGATGAACTGCGGGCGGTGCTGACCCGACTCGGATTGAAGTCGTAGACTCGCCTACTCAGGAACTCCGTACGCCTTCATCTTCTGCAGCAACACCTTGTAGCCAATGTTCAGCATGTCGGCGACATGGGTCTTGTTGCCATTGGCGTCCTGAAGCGCCTGCAGAATCTTCCGGCGCTCGACTTCTTCCGTAACACGTCGCAGCGCATCGGCCATCGTGCCTGAGAGGTCGATCTGATCCCACGGACTCGCGACTGCAGCCGCCGGCGTCGTCTGACGGAATGACAGGTTCAGGTGACGTGCGTGAATGGCATCCCCTTCAGTCAGGATCACAGCCCGCTCGATACAGTTCTGCAGTTCGCGAACGTTGCCCGGCCACGGATACGCACGAAGCTCGTCGATCGCGCCCGGCGCCAGCGTCAGCGCCGTCTTGTTCAGATCGCGGCAGAACTTCTCGACGAAATGCCTCGCCAGAATCAGCACGTCGTCCACACGCTCGCGCAACGGCGGGATCTGGATCGGGAACACCGACAATCGGAAATACAGATCCTCGCGGAACTGGCGCTCGGCGACACGCTGCTTCAGTTGGCGGTTCGTGGCTGCGACAACGCGGACGTCGACGTGCAGCGACTGCGTACCGCCGACTCGCTCGAACTGCTTCTCTTCGAGAGCCCGAAGGATCTTGGCCTGCAGCGCCAGCGGGAGATCGCCAATTTCGTCGAGAAACAGCGTGCCTCGGTGCGCCAGCTCGAAGCGGCCCGGCTTTCGGGCGGCAGCGCCGGTGAAGGCTCCCTTCTCGTAGCCGAATAGCTCCGTTTCGAGCAACGTGTCAGGAATAGCGGCGCAATTGATCGCCACAAACGGGCCGTCGTTGCGCGAACTGAGCGCGTGCAGCGTACGGGCGAACAGTTCTTTACCGGTCCCGCTCTCACCTTCGAGGAGAACAGTCGCATCGGTCTCGGCGGCCCGGTGCAGCTGTTGGGAGACCTGACGCAGCTTTGCATCCTCTCCGATGATGCGTGGCGCGCCACGCCGCTCGGCGAGCTCTTCCTTCAGGAGGATGTACTCGGTGAGCATGCGTCGCTGCGCCATCGCGCGTTCGACCATGAGCAGCAGGTGATCGGGATCGATGGGCTTGGCGAGGAAGTCCATCGCGCCTTCTTTCATGGCGGTGACCGCATCCTGGATGCTGGCGTAGGCGGTCATCACCACGACCGGCAATTCGGGGTCGAGTTCTTTGGCGGCGCGAAGGACGCCAAAGCCGTCGCCGACGGGAAGCTTCAGATCGGTGAGGACGACGACCGGACGAGCCCGCTGCAGTTGCTGCACAGCCTCGGGCTCATCGACCGCTTCGAGAACGGTGTGGCCATGCGCTTCGAGCGCATGCCGCAGCATGGTCCGGAGTGAGTCCTTGTCTTCGACGATTAAGACCGGGAAGGATGACATTGTTGATTGGGTGATTTGAGATCTTTGATTCGTTGGTGATTGATGATTGACGATTGTTGATTGGGCACGCTCGATCACCAATCAGGAATCTTCGATCATCAATCCAATCTCAAATCAAAGATCACTCAATCAACAATGCTTTATCGAACCCAACCAGACGGAGCGCCCGCGCGCCGAGCCTCTTCTTGAATAGCCGTAATCGCTTTGGTGCGGTCGGCAATTTCTTTCTTCAGCCGGTCCATCTCGGTCAGCGACTTGTCGCGCTGGGCGGCAATACCCGCTCGCTGGACAGGATCGTCGCGGTTGACGAAGTCGGTGTTCAGCGAGTTGATCTTGATCTGGAGCGCGTCGGCGTATGACTTCGCGCGATCGAGCGCGTCGCGCTCATTCTTTATCCGCTCGCGCCACTTGGCCTCTTCCTTCTTGCGCTCAGCGGGGTCGGAGCTGACCTGTGTCGATGCCGCAGCTTTGTCTCCGTCAGTGGCGGGTTTCTCCGTCGTTGACGTGTCGGCCGCGGACTTGTCGGCGTCTGCCGCGTCAGAAGACGCGCTCGACGTTGCCGGAGCCGATGACGGCGCCGGGGCCGGGCCCGACGCAGGGGCCGGGGGAAGATTGTCGTTGGTGTAGACCTTTCCTGACGTAACCGTCTTGCGCCGCTCCGCTTCCTTCTTGGCGATACTGCCAAGTTGGGCAGAAAGACCTGTGGTTGTGGCAAGCACGCACGACAGGATCACAACGGCAATGGCCGACGGCTTCATACGATGGATTCTCCGGCCCGGCAAGCGGGTGGTCAAGGTATTCCTCCCTCCCAGTTTTCGGTCCCAGGCGGCCAGACCTTCAATCGACTGTGCAACTTAGCGAATCTCGCGCCACGAAAGCATGCTGAACCCCTGGTCACCCCTGGCCACAGTGGCCTCAATGACTCTCCGGGTGCCGTTAGGCCCATAAGCGTGCGCCGTGAGCGCCAATCGGCCGCGGCCTGGATTGTCCTCAGCGCCTGGCTCGGACAACGCCGAGGGGCCGCCGTCGGTAAACGGGTCCAGGTCGGTCTCTGAAGGGTCATCGGCAACCCAGACGACCACGTACACCCAAGACCGGTCTGGCTCCCACACAGTCAGGCGACCATACGCGTACAACTGCCATCGCGGATTGTTCCGTCCCCATGGCCTGTCGTCGCGCACTTCGTCGAGGTCGACCTCACTGCACACCGGCCGGCCACAGTTGACCATCGACGTCAGCGCGCGCAGATCCGTGAACGTGCCGTCCGGCATTCGACGCACACCGGCAGGACCGTCGATGAAAGACGACGCGGTCGCCCCGGCGAGCACGGCATTCAAGTCAGATGTGGCTGTCAGATCCGGAAGCACGCGCTCGAGCGCGGCCTCCGCGCCGTAGAGCACTTCGACGCCGTCGCGATAGTTGGCGGCAACGCGGCTCTCAGTCGACACCATCAGTGCCAATGACATCGACAACGCACTCAGCGTCATCATCACGAGCAAAACGAGAATCAGCGCGACGCCACGGTCACTCATGTTGCAGGTTCCAGGTTCCAGGTTCCAGGTTCCGGGTTCCGGGTTCAGGGTTCAGGGTTCAGGGTTCCAGGTTCAGGGTTCCAGGTTCAGGGTTCCAGGTTCCGGGTTCCAGGTTCAGATTTCGAGGCGTCACATCGAGAGCGATCTCGATATCGGGCACTGTGCGACCAGCGGATCGTGACAGACCACCATGCGTGAAGAGCAGGCCCGCCGGACCGCGCAGCGACGCCATCGCCGTCTGCACGCGCAGCGTGAAACGGACTCGCCGAATGCGCAGCAGATCGGCATCGAATCGATTCCGCGCGAGCGCATCAGGGCACCACGGACCGTCGGTCAGCGTCGCGGGAGGAATCTCGATGACCGAACCTGACGCGGCGAGCGCACTCAGTCGGGTCTGATGATGGCCGTCAACCACTGTGAACGTGCAGTTCTCACCTGCGGGCCATCCGCTGATCGACTGATCCAACGGTGGAGGCGCCGGGCCATAGCTGGTCCGCGGTGTCATCCCGCCGTCATCGAGGACGCGCGGTGCCGCGGCGTCGCCAAAGTATCGGAAGTCGAGTTTCACCACGTGGTCCAGGAGCGGTTGGGAGGGATCGGATCCGTCAGAACGAACCAGTTGAAAGGCGCCAGAAGCAGGATCCGCTTTGAGCGCGTAGGTGATCGCCATCGCTTCCGCGACATTCGATCCGACGACGTAGTCGCGCGTCGGGGCCTGTCCCTTCAACGTCATGGCCATGTCACCATCGATATGATCGACAGAGAACACGTCCCACCCACCCGTCCGATCGAAAACGATTACCTGATCGCTTGCCATCAGACCGCATATCTGTGTCATCGTCGCGACGGGACAGGTCGCAGGGTTTTCTATGGTGATGCCCAGAGCACCAGCCGCCATCGGCATCGACAACGTCGTTTGTGAGGCGGTCGTCGGCACGAACAGCAGACTGATCGCATCCGTTCTGAAGTACGTCCCGCGGGCGGCATCGGAGGCGGAGCCGAACGCCCGGTACGGCAGGACCGGCGCGAGCGCCTGGTGCAACGGCCCAACCGTACCGGCGCCGTACATGCCTGCGCCCGCCATCAGCAAGTCGCGCTGTAAAGCGTCAACGCCGACGCGAAGGCGTTGGTGCAGATCGGCGGTCTCGGGTTGGACCTGGAACATGTCGTGTGCCGGTCCGATTAGCGACAGTGTGGCCGCGGTGACCACCATCGTGATGGTCATCGCAACGAGCAGTTCGACGAGCGAAAACCCCTTCACGATTGCGGCCTCCGCTGGATCGCCAGCACACGAGTCTCCCCTGCCATAGCGCCGGAGCCGCCCGTGCGATCGCTACGACCCACTCGAACGCGGATCGCGACCGTATCGGCCGAGAACGGCTCGATCGACCAGCGTCTCGTGTACACAGCATTCACAGGCGGCGATTCGGCGGTGCTCACAACCTGTCCCCACATGTCGATGTGATCGACCCGGCCGGTTTCCGCTGCAAGGTCTGTCGAAAGCAGCTGTTCGATCTTCTGCGCCGCGAGCGTCGCCACGACCGTTGTGTCATGTGCCGCCGCGTTCGTCGCTGCGGCCATCAGAAAAAGTTGCGCCATGCCCAGGACGCCCGTGACGAGCACAAGGGTCGCCACGAGTACCTCGATCAGGCTGGAGCCGTCATTTGCGCGAATCGCCATGCCGACACCCAGGGCAAACGAATTGCCAACGGGCGGCGCCGGCATCTGCGGTGCCGACAACTTCCGAGAACGTGAGAAGTTGGAGCAAATGATGGCAGTCGTCAACGCAATTGACGACGAACCACGATCGCAGTTCTTGCGAGGTCGGACAGGCCAAAGATCGCGCGAACGGCAACGCCGCTTGCGCGGTGAAAATTACGCGAGCGGCAATGTCACCTGAAAGCACGCACCACCTGAGGGTGAACTGCCCGCAATGACGCGGCCATTGTGCGTGACGACGATCTTCTGGACGAGCGCCAGTCCGAGACCTGTCCCGGTCTTCTTGGTGGTGAAGAATGGACGGAAGATTTGATCGCGGGCTCGAGGATCGATGCCGGGCCCATTGTCGTGCACGCTGACTCGCGCTTGATGCTGCGTCGTGTCGAGCGCGCCCTCCACACGCACACACGGCGTCACACCCGAAGGCTGGCAGGCTTCGATGGCGTTGCGGAGC